>JBAWZJ010000350.1:0-2178 GCA_037143085.1 Parachlamydiaceae bacterium
GTTGTGCTCTGTGGGGTCTCACTGGACTGTTAATCCATTGGTCGTAGGTTCGAATCCTACATCCGGAGATTCGCTGGTTGATGTGACACTGCAATAAAAGTCGAAAACGGCTCACGTAGTGTTACTGACAGATTTTTACCTTCCAATTTTAAGTTCGAGAAGACGAAATTCAATAATTGCTGTTTTTCAGACAATGCAGGTCGTCAAGATTCGGGACGGATGAGGGAATCGATGGAATTTCAGAACAATTAGATACAGAACTGTTTTGCACGAAAAAGTTAACGGAATTTCTTACCTCTAGTTATATCCAGCTCCATACTCAATGTATCACACTACACATTGGAGGCTTCAATAAATATACAATTGGTCCCCCATTAAACTGGAAAGCTTTTGATTAATTTTATGACTAGATAAATTAAGAGTAATTTCGAGCTAAAGAAAAATTAAAGACCCCCTTTCATTAAATTTTACTTCGACTCAACCCCCAAATTCAAACCCAGCGGCACACATAAACAAATGAATAAGCTATTTGATATCATCCACTACTCTTAAATGATCTATCAAATCGTGGAAAAATGAAAACGATGTTTGTCATGTCTTTCTTTGTGTTCTATATTTTTTGGAAAAAAACTTGAATTCCCTTGAGAAAGAAATATAGATTCGGGTTTACTCCGGCTTGTTCGGGCTGATGCTGAGAACCGCCCTTATCACCAAAAATTGCTAAGGACTACTCATGATAAAAGATGAAAAAACCATGTGCTTTCTCGAAGAACATGTACCTGAATTAGCCGAGGCTGCGGTAAAGTTAGCCTATTGGAGATCATTAGCTTTTGGGAATTCTGTTTTAATATGTAAAAATGATTCGCTCATCAGAACGAACCCCGATGGAACCGAAGAGTTCATAAGAAAACTACTTCCATCCACACCCGTCACTCGTGGTCAAATACTCAAAATCTCATGAATAAAGATATTCCACGTTTACGCATGTTTGCCGGGCCAAATGGATCGGGTAAAAGTACGGTCAAAGCGTCGATCAATCCTGAACTTTTAGGCTTATACATTAATCCTGACAAGCTTGAAGTAAAGACTGATGCGATACCTGCTTGGTTTAAAAAGGCTGTCTGGGACAAATTCATCACAGCGAAGACTAACGCATGAAAATCCTTATTCAACGAGTTACTCAAGCCAACGTGGAAGTCAACGCTAAAACGGTCGGAGCCATTGACGGCGGTATTGTTGTCCTCGTAGGTGTCACAGATAATGATACAGTAGCTCAAGCGACATGGCTCGCAAATAAGTTAGTTAATCTACGGATTTTTGAAGATGAAGCGGGAAAAATTAATCGCTCCCTAATCGACCAGAAAGGGGCAGCCTTGATTATTTCCCAATTTACACTCTATAGTGATTGCAGAGATGGCCGCGGACCTTCATTCACACAGACAGCTCCTCCCGAAATGTCAAAACACCTCTACGATCATTTTATTGAAGAGGTTCGCAAAAGCGGCATTCCTGTCGCAACAGGGATTTTTGGCGCCGAAATGAAAGTCTCCTTAATTAATGATGGACCTGCCACCTTGATATTTGAGAGGTAAAAGCATGAATAGACAACCCTAGCACGACTGCTGCCCACTTTGTCTATAGGTTCTTTTTTCTTTTTTTGCACACTTCATCACAAAACTGAACGGAAAAACAGTATCTAGAGTCCAAATCAGAGTTAAGGGAGCTCCAATTCAAAGGGAGACCTTTTACTGCCTTAATAATCTTTTGTTACAGCCACACAGAATGTGGCAAGATTGGCTCGCTCCTCAACTTTATGAGCAGTTCCCTAGCGCTACACCCCAAAAAGGAATGTTATGTATCCTCTAAATTTAAACGCCCAAATTGGGGCTGTACTCGGTTATGAAACATTCCACCCCTTTATCGATTAGGGTATCCAAGGTCTTGCTAATCGATTCGGATCAACAAGGAAAGCTTGATTAGACTTCTTGCGTAATTAAAATTTTGATATTTTCCCTAGCTTTGGAAGAGGAAAGACGATGGAAAAATACAAAGAGCTTGAAGAATTTTCAGAAAAACAATTTAGAAGATTAACGGGTGTGCAACGAGACACCTTTGAAAAGATGGTGGCCGTTTTATTAGAGTCTCAGAAGAGGCGATATAGAAAAGCTGGGAGAAAAG
>JBAWZJ010000351.1:0-2176 GCA_037143085.1 Parachlamydiaceae bacterium
CTCTTTGATTTTCGCCAATTAAAATTGGGTGAGCAGTTAGCCTGGCAAAAAACGACGATTAGCGAAACATCAACAAACGCTGTGTGCCACATCCGCAATCAGGATGACAGATTGATTTTGGTTGAAGAATATATTTTTGAAGGAAATCGTTGTCGGAAGTGTCTAACCTCGTCTCCACAAGGTATCCCTCTATCTATCCAAGAAATACTCTATAAAGAATTACAAGATCCATACAATGGAGTTGTTTTATTTGATGCGAATCAACACCCGGTGATGTTAAAAGAATACGAGCTCGATGAGAACACCGGAGAGTTCTCCAATCTTCTCAACGAGCAATGGGAAAAAATCTCTTCTCAGCGAACAGCCGGCTTACCTGTCATGTAATCATAATCGGCTTTTGTTGTTTGTTCACCTTTATAATACCAGTCGGTTTTTACAACATCGCCAATATATGAAGTGCATGATCCATGCATCTTACCACAGTTCCAACCGATTTCTTGAACTTTTATCTGACCATCACGATATCTAACTTCCGTTCCATGCTTGTCGCCATTGACATAAGGAATTTCAGCACATTTCTCTCCATGTTGAAAGAGAACTGTTGCACCGTTTTGCATCCCGTTCGACCATTGCTCGACTGAACAAGGATCGCCTGCCGGATTGAATGTTCGTTTTGTTCCTTCAGCAAGTCCATTGCGGTAAGAAATCGTTTCTCGTGGAGAACCATTAGGGTAATAGGTTATGCGCAATGTCATTTGACCGTTTTGAACGGTGTCTGTCGAAAGCAACTGTCCGTAATCATCACGCATCAGCCTTACCCCCTGAGAGCCCTCAACTACAGCATCACGCTGGTTCAACGAGGTGAAATACTCCCCGTTAACAAGAGAATCTCCTTGATATTGCTCAATATTTCGTGGCGTTCCACTGAGGTACCAAGTTGAAATTGTTTGCATGCCTGATTCAGGAAAATCATATTTAGTCTCAATCTTTGGCGTGCCATCAAAGAAGAATTCTGTTTCTTTTACAAGATTTCCTTGCTGGTAGACTTCGCTCTTTTGCACTTGTGAGCTATGAGGATATGTGAATGAAGTTTCTCCATCATATTTTCCTCCGGCATAGCTGCGTGAAACAACAACACCATCAGCCATTCTAGAAACAACAGCACCGTCTTCGCCAGATGACTGCCAATATTCTGATGGCACAGCAACGCCATATTTGTGAAAATACGTTTGGTCAACAACGTCTTGATTTTGACGCTTTCCACAAGCAGTCAAAGCAACAGTAAGCGCGGCAACTCCTGTCAAATAATAAAAATATTGGATTTTAGCCATAATTTAGCCCTTTGAAATGGTTTGTACGATTCGGGTATGTTCTGCGTCAACGATCTCTTGCGCAATAGTTTTTTCTCTGTCTCGATATGAAAAGCGGAAGGTAACATTCTTTAATCCTGCACCCAGCTTATCACTACGGTAAACGTCCATGACGGATACATTTTCTAGATACTTTGAATGAACAGCGTAAACGGCATTCAAAATAACGTCAATGGCGATACTTTCATTTAATGTTAACGTCAAGTCTCTTTCAGACCCTGGATAGATCGGAAGTGGCTGCATCTTAACATGTTTAGCACAAACTTGCATCAAGTCATGTAAATTAAGCTCAGCAAATAAAATTCGTTGAGGGACATCCAATCGACGCAAAATTGCGGGATGGACCTCGCCCAGAGCTCCAAGAACTACTGAACCGGAAACAATTGAAGCCTGCCTTCCAGGATGCAACGCAGCGATTGAGCTTTGTTGAAACGAAACATTTGGCACCTGCAATTCACCCAATAAATTTTCTACGATACCTTTTAAGGTGAAGAAATCAACTTCTTTTATTTTTTCATCCCAACAATGCGGCATCGATTTTCCCGAAAGAGCAATTGCTGCAACAGATTGTTCTTTATAACCATCTTCGTCTTTGAAGTGAATCCGTCCAATTTCAAAACCGGAGACATCTTGATTCTGATGATCCCAATTGTATTTTACGACCTGTAACATGCCAGGAAGAAGTGATGTGCGCAAAACGGACTGTTCTATCGATGTTGGATTCAATACCCTCACCCATGAAGTTTCAGGCATATCTGTCTCTTTAACGACATTTAAAATTGAAGGACCTATCAAGTCGCATGTAA
>JBAWZJ010000352.1:0-2164 GCA_037143085.1 Parachlamydiaceae bacterium
AAATGGGAAAGGTTCGTCACAACACTAATTGATAACGTTCCACGCGAAGCCGGCGGCGGCAGGTACGACCAATGACGTGCTCATAGTCCTGAAGGTTACCCTTAAAGTTCATTTTTCAACGGGCAGGAGGTCGCATGGGTCTAATCAGTCGGATACAATCAGATCATCTGGGAGAGCTGATATCAACCTTAAGGCAAGAACATTATTCAAATCTCGAAAAGGGGAATTCCAGGATATTTATCAGGGATGAAGGTATTCGAAAACACCTTTCTGCAATTGCCTCTGATGCTTTTGGTCATCTAAAAGAGCTCTTTGAGAGTCAAGGCAGAAATGGGGTGGAAGAGTGGTCGACTGAGAGGGTCATTGTGACGGTATCCTCAATGAGAAAATACTTGACCTGGGATGATTCGCTATTGCTTTCGAGAGACCTGTTTTCGGGTAAGCTTTCAGAATATATCTCTGTTCTGGAACACCTCGGAGATAATGTTAAAACCGCTATATCAAGAATAAAATGCAGTTTTAAAGACGCTTCTGAGCGCTCGTTGGCCATTGCCACTTTCGTCAATAGCCATGGAATAGCATTGAATGAACTGCTATCTGCGGAGATGTCAAAAGATGAAATTGTAGCTCTTACTCCATACCTTGAGTCGGTGTTAATCTCAGCTGGCGATTTAGATGACATTCTTCCGGAGATATTACATGGTCCAAAAATCAAATCACTATTTATCGAACGCTCTTTTTCATATCTATTTTCTTCTCGAAATAACAATCCTCCTTCTCAGATACGTAGTTTACCAAGCATGCCCAATTGTAAACGAATCCGTATAAAAAATTGTCTGGACATGTTGAGTATTTCAGAACAGCCTGTTTGTAAAGATTTTAGAGCAATTGGTTGCCGCAACCTAAGGCTACTTGGCGGGCTCCCTGAGTGCATCACATTTCAGCTTGAGTCTTGTTATTTTATCAAATTACTCCCTCAGTTGTTAGCCTGCGAAGATTTTACGATTTCACAGCTTCCTGGGTTAACAAACCGACCAGAGCTTCCGAAATGTCCGGCTCCTGTTATTACAGCTTGTGATGCACTACAGGGAAATTTTGCTTTTTCTGAAGATATTCCTCATCTCTCTTGTGATTTGAACATAGAAGGTGATCCTGTAAAAGAGGCGAAAATGAAGAAAAAGAGCGGGCACTGTTGGGATTGCATTGGCATTAAACCAAATGAAAATGGTGGGTCGCTTTATATTTATCGTCTTAGAGATGAATTCAAGGCGAAAAGGTTGGGTTCCGAAGAATGGAAACAGAAAGAGAAAATGTTCATAGAAAAAAATATGAGTCAACTATTCCCCGCGACAGAGCCGTCTGAGCCTTTATTTCAAAAGAATGATCATGATTTATTGGATTCGTTGGGGTACATTTCTTACAGGCATGATGATATTAGACATGATTCTTTAGTTCATTTTAGTACACAATGGGAGGTTTTACCCGATGAGGAGGCTCTGATGAGGAATTGGGCTAAAATTCGAGAGAAACGTCCTGAATTACCTGAATTAAGAATAGCGGTTTCCGAGGGAATCGCCTCTCATGCTGAATATATTCGAGCATTTCTTACTCATGATGTCCTCCTTTCTGTAGGTGTTGAATTTTTTCACGATCAACACTTCCATGTCATCCCTACGCTTGAGGCTATGCTATCTGAAACATATACAAACAATAGGAAACGTTTGAATGAGATTATTCAATTAGGTGTGGATTGTATTGAAGGGGAGAAAAAGAAAGGAGAGTTGAATGCAGAACAAATCAACCAACCCGAATGCGGCTTGAGTTATTTTGTAGATGTCAGTTCATCAAATCTATCCCAAGTTCTAAGAAATATCCAAACCTCCAATCTAACAAATGAAGAAATACTAAGGAAATCTCTTAGACAGATGAAACAAGATTTACAGGATGATATAAACGAAAATTTACCTTCTATACCATTATTGCCAAGGTTATCTGATTTTATTAAAGATGTAAGCGAGTCTGTGGATTTATGGGAAAAATTGCTACCCTCTGTCTCCTTAGACCTACCCTAGTACACTGTTTCACTTAAATTGTCTGATTTGGCTAGCGGAAAGCTTCCGCGGTTCGAAGGTCGAAAATGGGTTAGTATGAGGCAATACAACCC
>JBAWZJ010000353.1:0-2152 GCA_037143085.1 Parachlamydiaceae bacterium
GTTCCCGCCACATTTTTGAATGTTTTACCTAACGCCATTCGCTGGCTTTACCGTACAAAAATCTCTCGTCAAATTACTTCATTTCCATTGAAAACCACTATTGACAAGACTTCCAAAGTAGCAACTCTCTATTTACATGGATTACAAAAAAAATCTACTCAACCTCTTTTGCTATTACACGGCGACCATGGCCATCCCTACACGATGCTACACTTGGCCGACGCTGCAGCAAAAAACTATTCAGGAACTATTTTTAGCCTTTACATGCCTTCAGAAAAAGGATATTCCGACATTAGCCGCTCCTTATTGGAACAAGCGATTGAAAAGATAGAATTGATGGTTAAAAGCAAAGAGGGCTCATTTAGCAAGATCGTTACTCTAGGTCACTCTAAGGGCGCTATTCAAGCTGCCCACCAAGCTTTTGTAGAAAAAGATGAACGGATTAAATCTGTCATTTCGATTGCCGGTCGGCTGAAGAATACTCAATCCCTCGATAAAGCATGCCATGAAATTCTTCAACCAACTGTTAACGAAATCGCCCAGGCAATTATTACAAACCCCGATCTCCCTCTCTATCAAATTGTAGCAGAAAACGACTGGTGTGTTCCATTGGACGCCTCTCGTGTAAACCTAAAAAACAGCTGCGTCGTTCCTGGTGCGGGTCATCTGAATGTCCTTTACCGACATGAAACGATTGAAGCTTTTATTAAAGCTCTTGCATAACTAACAGTTATACCATCCAAGCAGGTAGAAATAAGATTCTATCATCTTCTTCAAATTTCATAGGTCCGCGGTAGAGATAAACAGCAAAGTTAGCTTTCGGATTATCTTTTAAAAAAGCCTTCAAATTCCTAACCTTTTTTGGAAGCACTTGTATGGAATATGTGACTTCAAAAGGAACGATTTGTTCCCCTATTTGAACAACAAAATCAACCTCCTGCCCACTGTGTGTCCTCCAGAAATAAATTTTGTGGTAGTTGCTAACGGAATCCAAAAAGGAGCTGAGTTCATTGAGAAACCAATTTTCAAGACGATGTCCTATCAATCCCGTTTGGCTAAGAATGGAAAGATCTTTAATACCTGTAAAATAGCTGATTAGTCCATTATTTCTAAGATACCCTTTTGGGGACTTAACAAGTCGTTTTATAGTATTTCCGATGTACGGCTCGATTTCAACATACTGCCAAGTAGCAGCCAAACACCCTTGGTATTTTTGCATGGTCTGTCTAGCACAATTAAGGGCATTGATCACTTTCTGATCTTCCCTTATAGATCCTGTTTGCTCGGCCATTACCCTCATTAGATTTTCATACAAGGTAATATCGCTAATGTTGGGAATTTCGCGCACATCCTTTTCGAGGTACGTTTGGAGATAATTACTTAGATACTTCAAGCGCCCTTTTTCCGATTTAATTAGCAATACTTCCGGTAAACCGCCCCAGATTAGCTGTTGTTCCAAGGCCTCCGAAAATACCTGTTGATATGGTCTTAAAGCAAAATATTGGTTCTGTAGCGAATCCATACCCTTTTTATTAAAAATTGAATCAAACACTGTGTTATCCTGAAGAAACGAGACTTCCTTATTACACAACCGAGCCGTTTCCCTTAAATTAAATTCCCTTAACTTCAAAAGATCAACTCTTCCAGCAAGCGTTTCAGCTGCAAGCATGTGTAAATTGAGATGAGCGGATCCTGTCAGGATAAATTTGATCCGGTCTTGTCCTTTAAATTGATCATAAATGAATTTGACTTGGTCAAAAAGCTCCGGACATTTTTGGGCTTCATCTATCACTACCCAGAGTTTTTCTCGACCTCCTATATTTTGCAAAGACGACTCTTCAACCATCAGCAATAACTCGCCATTGGCGATTCGTTGACGTTGTTTTCTTTCATCCATATTGAATTGAATCCATTTCCTTCCAGGATGTGTTTCAATGTAGTGTTCGACGAGTGTCGTCTTACCGACACGCCTTGGCCCAAGCAGCGCACTAATAAACGAACCTTGAAATGATTCGAAAATATCATTCTCATTTTCCCTAAGAACATACATATAAAAGCTCCAGAACAGGTTTCAATATTTCAGTGAAATTACATAATCTAAATGATAATATTTCAGTGAAATATTGTCAATTAAGGATTCGATATTTTACAT
>JBAWZJ010000354.1:0-2149 GCA_037143085.1 Parachlamydiaceae bacterium
ACGACTTAAATTCTCACTTTCAGCTATGAGCAGTATATACTGGTTCCAGTTGAAAGTTAGACTTTTTAGCTGCTTCAAAGCCCCGGGATTCGACGATCGTAAAGCTAGCTGTATTGAATTAATACAGCGCGCTTTACGATCGATCGAATCGCGGGAGCTTTCAAGCTAGCTAAAAAGTCTAACTTTCAGCTGGAACCAGTATATACACCGAGCCCGAATTCGTTCGAGGCTAACCCGAAAGTTATTTCGAAGAGAATAATATATTTCCGAGTTTGATTGGCCTTTATAACCGTTGTCATTTGAATCGAAAAGCGGCTTAAAAGAAGCCGCAATTCGATAGAAAAATCTTTTAGGTACACTCCCTAGTGCTGTCCTTCAGAAAGAGTTCCCTTTGCTTCAACCTAATCATGGCTAGATCTCTCGGTTTTGTATCTGCGCGTCATACGACTATAGTTTGCGTTATTCACACTTGCTTTCGCTTCGGCTTCAGAACGTCTGTCCTTTAACCTCGCCATATAACGCAACTCGCTGGCTCATCATGCAAAAGGCACACCGCCAGCCATTCCCATAAAATTGACATAGGCCTTTAATCGTTTGTAAACTACTGCTTTCAGGTTCTATTTCAATCCCCCAACAGGGATTCTTTTCGCCTTTCCCTCACGGCACTTGTTCACTATCGGTCATCAACGAGTATTTAGCCTTAGAGAATGGTCCCCCTAGATTCAAACAGGGTTTCACATGTCCAGTTCTACTCAGGTGCTGACCTCGATAGTTTTTTCTTCGTATACGAGGCTATCACCCTATCTTGCCTAGCTTTTCAGAAATATTTTGCTAGAAATTCCTGCTCATTTAGTCGGTCCTACAACCCCAAAAACCTAGAAGCAAAACGGTCTCCGCTACGATTAATGACTTTAGCATATAATTCCGCAGGCATGAAAATAACTCCTTCCTTATTTATGGTAATAGCCTTACTAGCCTCTGAAAATTGTATCTCTCTACTTCCATCTCCCTTAACTTGATCCGTATTTATCTCTCCAAGCCAAGTACTGATGTCAGACAAAAAAGCGGTAACATCAACTTTCTTCTTCTCTGTATTTGTAATAACAACCAGATCTCCAACTAATTTTACTGATGCCCCCCATATCGCATTCATATATATCTCTCTGCAAGTAAGATCTGGATACTTCATCCCTTGTATTGAAAGACTTTCGATCCCACGCCAATCCAATCTATTCTTTTGAACCGATTCGACATCTTTTGGTTTAAGAAATGCCGGATCTGAATGCCCCTTCGCCCCCTTCCCTAAGTAGTGAGGATTAACAGACGGAGCTGTCAACTGGGCTAGATAGGAAGAACAAACTGCTGCAGGATCTCCTGAAGCTGCTAATTTATTTACCCAATATTCATTACCCACATAAGAATTACCATCCCATGCAAACATAGCAACCAAGAGTTTGTCCTGATCATTTCCAGTGAGTTTAGCTGAAGGTTCACGTTTACTAAAATGTAAATTTATTCCATTTTTTTCAATTTGAGAATCTTCCGCTGAAATTCCTACAACAACTTTGGCTTCATTTGGAAACCAAGAAAAATTAATGTCGCTAATATGTGTAAACGTATTTCTTTCAAGAAGTTCTTTATAAACTTCCATCATAATTTTAGTCTGTTCTTTACCGTTGACAGCCCATACCCCCAATCCAAGCCCCACAACATGAAGGTATGCTTTTTTGCCTTCTTTTTTAGCACGTTCTTCAGCCTCAAAAACACAAGGTTCTATGCT
The DNA here is from genome assembly GCA_037143085.1 of Parachlamydiaceae bacterium. Lineage (GTDB taxonomy): Bacteria > Chlamydiota > Chlamydiia > Chlamydiales > Parachlamydiaceae > JBAWVE01. The sequence goes on from JBAWZJ010000354.1 coordinate 1,781, forward strand.
CATTCTCAATCTTTCTTTATAAACAGTTTTATTTAGGAACGATCCATTTCCACAATCGATATAATTCTCAGGATGCTTCTCAACATCATTTATTGTCGGAAATCCTTCATTCAATCCATAAAATTTACCCCAAACATTGAGTAGCGGGTCTGAGCTTTCTTTAACACCATATCCTTTTTCTAATTGATTTTGATCCTTAGTAACCATCATGTGTTGCCATTCCATTAATCCTGGCTTCTCAAAGCGAGCGCCTACAGCTCCTATTTGAACACCTTCCCTTTGATAGCCATCTGAAGCCCCATCTCCAAGCCCTAAATTATTCCGGTTTCCATTATTAATAAAAAATGTTTTAGAAGCTATACCCAATAA
>JBAWZJ010000355.1:0-2148 GCA_037143085.1 Parachlamydiaceae bacterium
GAGATGGCGTGTGCTTACAAAGGATTCGCTGTTTTGCGGTGAAATTTTAATCGGATCATTCTTTGAGGCTGTCAACGCTAAAGTTTTTGCGTTTTCGAAGATTTTAGAGTCTTCAATCATGATGACTGGTAATCCGGTAAGTCTAAACATCACACCTTCATGAGATGTCAAAACTGCAGTAATATGGATGACCACCGCAGCAAAATTCTTTTTGTTTTCAGACTGTTCGTATTGATTTAATGCGATTGCTAGATCCTCTGCAAAGATAATTTGTTCTTTAGAAGTAATCGTTCTGACCCATGAATTTCCAAAAAGAAGAGTTTTGCCGGAAATAATATCTTCAGGATGTTCCTTTCGTATTGCTCTAATGGTGTCGAAATCTAGGTAAGTAGGGGCATGTTTTTCCTGTTCTGAAGATCCCATTAGTGGACGGGCTTGCAGAAGGTATATTGTCATTTTTCCATCAACCCATTTAACCGAGAATTCCATATCCATGCTTTTGGTTTTACCCGCCCCGTGGACAGCCGAAGAGGCTATATAGGAGGCTGCTTTGGCTAAATCGTTTATGACGCCGGTAGGTAAAGCTTGTGTCTCTGCTATTGTTTTGTCATTTTCAATTTTCTTTAACCCTTCGTCGCATGTCACAAAACGGTCAGGTTTATAGCTCACAACTTTCTGAACTGAATCGCCAAGCACAGAATATCGATCTACAGCTACTTGGCTGGTTACAATACCATGATTGTTGCCTAACCCCGCGTTGATGACGCAATGGTTGGAAAGCTCTGGTTGAGGATTACAGAATAACACACCGGAGACCAGCGGTTTTTCACCTACATCCTCCATGACCATAGATTGAATTAAAACAGGCACAAATGGAGGTTCGGTAAAGATTGATAAGTCTCTGGCCATCAGGCGCTGTCGGATCGATTTTTCTCCAAAATAGGAGCTAACTACTTTTCCCATGGCAACGGCTATTGAGATGATATCGGGTTTAATGGAGGGAATGCTTTCGTTACCGCCTGCGTTTGATAATTCATCAGAGTCTTCCTTACCCGTGCTGCGTATAATTAAAAGATCTTGGTGTTCTTTGAGCCAGTTTTGCATCACTGGGGTATTTAACGGGTGATGGGTAAATACGTCTGTTATTTGTTCTTCGATTTCTCTAAGAATCTTTAAACCGTTGTCTGTGATATCGATCTGTTTTGATGAAGGATCTTGAGAGTTATAGGCTTCTTTTTGTTCTTTAGAGAATGAATCTAAAAAGCGTGTCCATTTATCAAATAAATCCGGTGCGTATTTTTTTATGTGATGGGAAACTTCTATGTCACTAATAGGGAGTGAGGAAGGGATTTTTACGTCGCAACATTTCATTTGTGCATTGATTTTTTCTGCCATAATTTCGGAAAGGATGAGGTTGGCAGATTTGTAGCCATTGCCTTGACGGATAGCCAATTTATGTAAAGAATCTGCTGTAAGCTCGATTTTATCGGAAAATGTCGAGAGCCAGTTGTAAATGTCTTTTTGATTTTTTGTCAGTTTTTCTAAACCCCCAATTTTATTAAATGCATCCTTTATATCAGCCCCTTGAATCTGTAACCATCGGCATATAGAAGGGTTAGGATCATCAAGACGAAGAGCTACATAAAGCATTTCTGTTTTTTTTATAGGTGAATTGAGTATTGTTATGTTTAATAAGCTCTCTCTTTCTTTTTCTCCTGTACGTATCCGTAGTAACTGCACTAACTTATCGGTGTCTTTCAATCCCCCTATCAACGATAATATTGCGTTGTGTATTGAAGGGGCTTCTAGCATTGGTGGCTCTGTTTTTATTGAGAACAATTTCTCTATTATTTCTGCAGTTTTTGGTAGGCTATGAACTAAATCGGGTAAGCATAGCGATATTCCTTCTCTTATTTCTTTTAAAAATGGACTCTCCGAATTTATAGAGATAAATTTTTCAAGAATTTCTGGAGAGCTTTGTAATAACCTCATCGTTAACTGAGGGATTTGCTTATCGTCTCTTTTTGATAAAGATTCGTGAATTAGAGGGTTTTCATTTGATATTAATTCTAATATTTTATCTTCTGGGGAATCGGTTATTAGTTTATCAAAAATAGCTGATAAATTATCGCGCATAGCTAAATTTTT
>JBAWZJ010000356.1:0-2146 GCA_037143085.1 Parachlamydiaceae bacterium
GTTTCAAGAGCTACAGAAATTATTTGAAAAAATAGCTAGTGCGTAAGGTGAGTTTTTAATTAAAACTTTGGCAAAATCCGTGGACCACTGGTGGACCAAATAGGGACAGCAAGCCACATCAAACGGCCTCAAATTAACATGGACGAAAAGGGCTTTTCCGCTGTATAGTGGTTGCTGTCAGCTACTGTAATTTGCGGTAGTTTAAGAAGAGGGTACGGACTCATAACCCGCTGGTCGCTGGTTCAAGTCCAGCTTGCCCCACTTTTTTCCATTTTTCCCAGTAAAACGAATTGATGGATCTATCAGCAAAGCATTGTTTCGAACAACGTAGACCCATATTCCGCCCTTAAAGGATCGTCTAATAATAAGTTATGCAGATATGCAGAACCGGCCCCGATCAGGCCCCAATCACTCCTTGATAAAAATCACAAAATTTCTTATCAGTGATTCTAAACAGACTGTTGCAGGATTTAGGGGCGGAAGTCGGGTTTTAACCCTTATTGCAATTTCATTCTTACATGAAAATTTTAAATTCAATAAACCATTCATTAGATCTAAAATTCATTTTCCATTCCTCGCCGGCTACGTCAACAGCTGCTCCAGTAGCCACCCTTTGAAATCGAGGGCCTTTGAATTTACCTGCATCAAACCAGCGGTAACCTGTTGCAATAGCCCAAGAGTCATTGTAATTGTATTCAAAGCCAATAAGAGCTGTGTAAGTAAAATTTTTGCGAAGTGTATATTGATTTTCGTTAGAAAAACTTAAATATGGATCAGAAGCTCCGGAAGGAGATAGCCCTGTTGTTCTAAAATTTGTTATCAAAAGATTACTGACACCTATTCCACCACCTATAATTGGATAGATCTTACCACAAGCGATATCCCAATTTAAATAAGGGACATCTCTTCCAAGAAAATTTACTGAGAAGAGAATAGGGATTACATCGAGATCAAATTCTCTTGTGTAAGAGTCTCCACCAGTAACTGGAGTTTGGAATTTTCTATATTTAAAAGTAGAACGAGCGGAAATGCTAACTTCTAAATCCACTAATTGCATGAGTTCGCAACCAATGCCTAAATCTGCAATCGCTTCATTTCCTAATTTCGAATTATAACCTTGAACTGCCGGATTCCATGTTGAGGGTGGTGCGAAAACATTAGCAGGTTCAGAAAATGAGATGCCTGAACCAACTTTTATATAGAAAGAATAATCCAGGGGTTGAGTGCAGAGTTCAGCTGTAGCATATCCTGAAATAGTGATTGCTAATAAAGAAAGTGTGGCTAAAATACGATTCATAAAAATTCCTTTATGGCTAATGATGAAGTTTCATTCGGTATAATAGATGGTCAAATTCAAAAAAGCGTTCCTGTTCTTGTAAAATCAAAATAGATTCTCTCGTTCTTCGATGAAACAATTAAGTTAAAAGTCTGTCCATAAAAAGGATTAACGCCAATCGCTGTCGATGCTGTCACCATGCATTCAGTAACCATGGAATTTATGATACTATCTAACTCCAAATTTATTAATGTTGAGGGTGTAAGCCATGAGACGACTAATCCACTATCAACAGATAAAAAATTTGAGATATCGGTATAAATTCCATTTGCATTTTGCATGCATAAAAAAGAGGCAGAGCATGTTCCTACCTGCTGGTTATTCGAATCATAAACCAATGCTCTTCCCGCAAGGTAGCTTGAATTTATTGTGGAACTCTCCCCTGATACATTAGAGGTTGGTATTTCAATAAAACTTTGTGCAAAATCTGCAATATACAGATAGTATGTAAATGTTTGGGGTGTCTTAAACCCCGTAGCACAGAAAGATGGAGTTTGCAAAAAGAGAAAACCAATACATAAGAATAAAAATAGTCTTAAGCAACTCTGTCTTATACCAATATCTTGTTTAATCAACATAACTGACTCCTATTTTTGTGTTATACCGAACGTCACTTAAAAGTTGGCATTTCTAGCTGCGCGAAAATCCCCGCGGATCAAACATCGTAAATTGGTCAGTATTATCAATACGAAGCAATTTACGATCTTCGATCCCCGGGGTTTTGGCGCGTTAGAAAAGCCAACTTTTGAATGACGTTCGGTATATACTGCTCATAACTGAAAGTGAGAATAAATCTAGTGATAAATTTCC
>JBAWZJ010000357.1:0-2134 GCA_037143085.1 Parachlamydiaceae bacterium
GCATCGGTACGTTCCATGTCCTTGGCAATTACACTAATAATGGTGGTAACTACTTCGTAGAAATCAATGGCGCGGGCCAAAGCGACTTAATCGATGTTGGGGGGACAGCCACGATCAATGGAGGAACAGTCATTGTCGCCTCGGTAGACGGTACATATAACTTAAACGACACGTATACTATCGTCACAGCTGGAAGTGTCACAGGAACATACTCCACTCTTGTTTTGACAGGGGTCCTAGTTCCGTTAACATTATTGAATGCAGAATTGACATACGATCCTCAACATGTTTACCTCAACTTGAAAGCAGGTAAGGCTAATCCTATATCATTCGTTCCGGCGACATGCAATGAGCTTGCGGTTGCCAATGAGTTAAAGAGTGCACTGGTTAACCCTACAATAGATCAAACGATTTTGCTAGCCGAGTTTTTAGGTTTATCACAAGCGCAGAATCAATCTGCATTAGATTCTCTAACGGGACAGCAGCATACCGATGATCTTCTCTCCACAAGTGTTGTGAATAGACAGTTCATTAGACGCTTGTACGATCCGGTACGTCCGATCATCACAGTAGACCCATGTCACTGCCGTGAGATTAATAACGCATTTTGCTTCTGGAATGAAGCTGGTGCTGGACAAACACATTTAACAGGTAATGGAAATGCCCATGGATTTGATCTCGATCAGTACGAAGTCACCTTTGGGATGCAAGACACATTCTGTTCTGATTGGACTCTTGGACTCGCAGCTTCTTATGAATATGATCAGTTCCGATACAAGCATGCGGGAAAAGGATCTAGTAAGACATGGCTTGTCGGATTTTATGGACTCTATCGACCTTCACGCTATTATACATTGCTCGACATCGCTTACGGCGATAGCGCGAACATCGTCGATCGTCCGATAGACGTAGGCTCAACTCATTATAGAGTCCGCAGCAAGCCAAAGATTTCTCAGATCACCTGTTATGGAGAAGTTGGCGTTGATTTCTTGTTCGGCAGATTCCTTCTCCAACCATTCGCCGGTGTTGAAGTAGGTTCATATTCTCGTAGCAGGGTTGTAGAACAGCCGGTTGGTTCTCCCGGAGGTTGGGAGCTAGTGGTCAATCAGAGAAGCAGGACAAATGTCTTTAGTCGTTTGGGTTTACATATAACGACAGAAAGGTTACCTTATCGCTTCGCTGTCAGCTTGGATCTCGCTTGGGTGAAGAGGCTTACATGCAGTGACAATGCGGTTAATGTCCGTCTTGTAAATTTTGGCGGTAATTTCAATATTAATGGTGTGCCGTTGAACAGCAATAGTTTTGACGGTGCGATAACAATTTCGACACACCTCTGTGAGCAGTTGCGAGTCTATATCGAAGCTTCAGGGGAGGCATGGAACAATGCGGGGACGTACAATGCTCTTGGAGGCGCTGAATTTGTCTGGTAACAGTTATTATTTATTTAGCAGGAGAAAGTCCTTCTCGGAAAATAAATCAAAAAAATATACAACGGCGAGATTACGATATTTCGTTCTTATCATTTGTCTTTTTTTTTCTTTCTCGCTGCAAGGAGATGAGAAAAAAACGACCATCTGCTTGAACATGATTGTCAAAAATGAAAGCAAGGTGATTGAGCGATGTTTAGGCTCGGTCAAGGGGACAATCGATTATTGGGTGATTGTTGATACCGGCTCGACAGATGGAACCCAAGAAATTATCCGGAAATTCATGCGAGATGTTCCTGGAGAGCTGCACGAAAGGCCATGGGTGAATTTTGGCCACAACCGAACGGAAGCGTTAAAGCTTGCAAGAGATAAAGCCGACTACCTCCTTTTCATTGATGCCGATGAAGTTTTAGAAATCAACCAACCTATTGATAAATCAACGTTACAAGGGGACGGATATTTAATTGCCGTCCGTATTTCGGATAATGAAAACATCTCTTTGCAAAGAGGCTTTTTAGCGAGCACATGCCTTGATTGGAGTTGGAAGAATGTCTTACATGAGAGGTTAGCTACACCTGAGGGGAAAGAGGTTTTTAATTTTTTATCAGGCGTGACAATTTCCGCTGTCTCTAAAGATGGAAATCGTTCGCAAGATCCTCAGAAATATTTAAAGGATGCTCTTCTACTCGAGAAAGCACTTGTTGAGG
>JBAWZJ010000358.1:0-2129 GCA_037143085.1 Parachlamydiaceae bacterium
TATTTTTAAATATTAGGTCGCTCAAGCGAGTTCGACCGCGAGAGCTTTCGCTTCAAGCCCAAATGTCGCTCGGTTTGCGTAAGGTGAGTTAAAAATTAATCAACGCGAATTTTTACGTGCCATTTTGTAAGGAGTAGATCAGGATCGTATGCACTTTTTGCTTGCCTTAGCGAGGGAATCCCCAAGTCTTGTTCAAAGTTGATCCACTCAACACTGTCTGGCAAATGAGAGGCAAAATCTTGATAAAGAAAGACGGCAGCTCCTTTCACCGAATGAAGGGGTTTGGCAATGTGTAGCAATGACGTCTGAGGTGTCAACATTTCTCCTATGGTAAAACCTATAGGCTCTCCATCAGCATAAGCGATCCGACCCGATAATTTTAGGCGATCCATGAGTTCTAATGCTTCGAGGCATGGATAATAATCATTTTCTTCTTTCGGAACGGATGATTCCTTTTGCCAACGCTCAAGCACAGCTATAGCATCCTGCTTTGTTTCTTTTGTTAACTCTCTTGATTCTAGTCGATGTTCTCCTTCAAGCTGATGCAGAAGATTCCGTCGACTGCTAAGAGATCTCCCTTTTAATGTTTCTATTTTTTCGACACCAAATATGTAATCAGTTTGTCCTCGGCAAGAATAGATGGATTGAAGATTTTGCTCTAACAAGGGCAACCACTGTTCAGGAATAGGGAACAGATGGATTGTCGAACTTGGCGCAATCACTTCTTTAAAGACAGTTAAAAGTTCTTTGGTAAAATATTTTGGAGAGCATGTAGGAATAAAGTAACTATTTATCAGTCCTCCCGGAGATGGATTTGTGCTGACGAGAAAAGGAGGAGTTGTGTTGACAACGGCGTAACCATGTCTCTTTCGAAATAGAAAATTATTGGCAAAACTGTATTCGGCAAAACGAATATCTTCTTTTAGGCACAACTGTCCCCATAGAGACTCAAGATACTCTTGGTGTTCTAAAGATAAAGGGGATATCTCTTTTTTAGAAGTTGAAGTCAACCTCTCCTCCAGCGTATGGAGCTGTTCCTAAGCTATAACGGTGACCGTTTTCATAATGGCGGTTGGCTATTTTCAGGTGTCCCCCGAGATTTGCCCCGGCATGGATATTTGCTTTAAAGTGGGTGCTAGGTTGGTAATTCAAAGCTAATTCTCCCCCACCCGTTGTATAGAACCATAATCCTTCCGGATAAGTTTGGTCATCTTTCACCCGGTGACGTTGATTAAAGAAACGTCCAGCAAGCGCAACATTCCAACAAGAATTGATGTTATAGGTAAGTGAGAGATCCACAGGAAATGCTAGATTCAATTGCCATTTATCGTAGGTCCAGTCAAAACCAATAATTGGATAAACTCGATCAATTTTCATTCCAGTTAAAGCTAAAAATCCAATGTGAACGCCGAAATTTTGGCATAAGGCATAACGGCCCCATAATAAGAGGTCGTATGACATGTAATCTGAAAAGTTCCAACACTCGATATTGTCGAAGTTGATCGATAATTGGCCGCGCCATGTCCAGTTTGGTAATCTTAAAGAGAAACCGCCCAGATTCAAACTTACCATGCTGAAGTCTTCTTGAGTGAAGTATGGATTGGCATTCCAATCTAGACGAGTCCATGTGTAATCTAGACCTAAGGTAAGTCCTTCCTGATAACAAGGATCATAGTAATAGACGACGCTCAAATCCGCCTGTGCTGTTGCAAATGTTAAGTTGCTTAAGCTTGGGCAAGTGACGTTGGCTTCACCAATATAATCTCCAATGAATTCGATGCTCCAAGGGCCTCTGTCTGTTGCTTCCTTAATTTGTTGTGGTCCGAGATCTTCGATATCGATATCGACATCACCCCAAGGAGTAGCTGCGTTGGTTGTAGGAGTATAAATGATTTCAAAGCATGCTAAGAGACAAAAGAGTATTCTTTTCACAGTAAGGCCCCTTAAAAAGGTTGGTGTTTCTATATACCAAACGTCATTCAAAATTTGGTATTTTTAATAGAGCTAAAATCCCCGCGATTTTTCAATCCAGGGTTTTGACGCAGCCCCACGGGTCATCTTTCAATATGAACCGGTATATACTGCTCATAGTTCAAAATGAGAATTTTGGCTGCTTCAAAGCCCCGGGA
>JBAWZJ010000359.1:0-2117 GCA_037143085.1 Parachlamydiaceae bacterium
AGCTCTCCAAGGAAAATTTTTACTTAGATAGCTTCATAGATCTAAATTCATCTCGGAATCCAAAGCGAACGTAATTCAAAATTTAGTGAACAAAAAACGTTAAATCGAATTATACAAAAAAACAATTGACTTAAAAACAAAATCTTGTAATTATAACCCAATTAATAAAAACTTATAAACAATTAATGAATCCAATATTAAAAAAAATCAACTAATCAAACTACTAACTCGTTTAGTTCATTAGTTCCAAAGCAAAACCAACGAATTTTAGTAGACAACGTCGCCCAAAAAAGCATGGTTTGTGACTTGCAAAAACCTGGAGAAAAACCTCATAAATTAGGCTCAAGTTCTCTCAGATCAGACCCTCTTGAAAGGGACAAACCGATCACAAACACAGATGGCAAAGAAGTAGAGTAGGTGATGAAACTATGCAATTCTTGTTATATGAAGGCGTGGAGAAAGACAAAAGCCAATGAAGCTCTCCAAGGAAAATTTTTACTTAGATAGCTTCATAGATCTAAATTCATCTCGAAATCCAAAGCGAACGTAATTCAAAATTTAGTAAAAAAACGTTAAATCGAAAAAAAACAAAACAGGAAGTATAATTAATGAATTCAACCTCGAAAATATCCACCTATCAATTTACCGACTCATTTAGTCCATTGACTCCACAGCAAAGGCAACAACTCCCAGTAGACAACGCCATCCAAGAAAGCAAAATCTGTGACTTGCAAAAACCTGGAGAAATACCCCATAAATTAGGCTCACATTCCCTCGTAACAGATCCTCTTAAAAGGATCAAAAAGATCACAAATACAGATGGCACAGAAGTAGAGCAGGTGATGAAACTATGCCGATCTTGTTATCAACGCGCCTTGGTCGGTAAACAAACCCAAGAAGGCATGGTCTGTGACTTTCAAGTCTCTGGAGAAAAACCTCATGAATTAAACTTACATACTCTCAGAACAGACCCTCTTAAAAGGATCAAGAAGATCATAGATACAGATGGCACAGAATTAGAGCAGATGATGAAACTATGCCAATCTTGTTATGTGAAGGCATTAAGAGAAAAAAAACAAGAAGTTAAGATTGGTGATTTGCAAGCCTCTGGAGAAATCCCTCAACAGTTGAACGCTCCTAACTTCACACCAGATTCACCTCATAGAGTAGAGCCGATTGCCACATCAACGACTCTTTCATCTGTCATTATCAAAAAAGAGCCCGTAGAAGATGAATTTGAACTCGAAGCTCCTGATGAAGAATGCTATTTCGTAAAACGTAAACGAATCGAACATCTAGTGGATAACACCCTGCCAATTCTACAAGATCCTCAAGATTCCTCTCGTAGTATGCTGTTGGAAGTGGAAGGAGATATCGCTAATATCAATACAGTACGATGGGGTTGTATTGATACTCTAACCCCCCTCCAAAAATACGAAATTAAAGAACAAATGCGCGATTGGTTGCGACTCAATGAATACGACCGGGATGAATACACAAAGAAACTGGAAGAATCTTTCGAGGTGGCTATACCTGTAGGATTTGGTCCAAACAGAGGTCGAGCTGTATACGCGAAAAAAGCTATTAGACAATATGAGGTGATTGGCCCGTATTCTGGTAAGCTGCATACTACCACACAAAGCCTGGACCGCTCTATTCGGCATAATGGATCGTACGATGTGTTATCTTATCTGTTTAGCACACGCTCAATACAACGTTCAGTAGATGCATTTAATGCCGGAAACACAATGAGTTTAGTCAACACATCGCAATTACCCGGCTCCCCTGCCTGGGCTGATGATAATATAGCCTCTATAACCTTTGGGAAAAACTTAACATTTTACATAGCTTTAAAGGATATAGAGATTGGAGATGAGCTGCTCTTAGACTACGGCCCTCTTTATAACCCAATGAGTATGATCAAACAAGAGGATGAAGAAGTTCGGCTCGAATCGAGAGCATCGGATAGATTCAGCTAATTCTTTTCTGATTTTATACCGAACGTCATTCAAAAATTGGCATTTCTAGCGCGCCAAAATCCCGGAGATCGAAGATCGTAAATTGATTCGTATTAATAATACTGACCAATTTACGATGTTCGATCTGCGGGGATTTTC
>JBAWZJ010000360.1:0-2114 GCA_037143085.1 Parachlamydiaceae bacterium
ACAGCCGGACACGTGCCGCGGGGTGCTTCACTTTTTTGCTTCACTTTTGTCATTCGTAAATCGCGCGCAGCGCGGTTATTGGTAAATGGCACATGAGGATGTTTTGCAAACAACAAGAGAGACGTCTCATATTTATCAAGACGCTCCCATAAATTATGTGCATCAGACTTGGCCACCTTACCACGCCGTTTTGTTGGTTTTTCAGGGGTTGGTGGCAGTTCTTTCTTCCCTGCAGCCAGAATTTTTTTGTATAGGCGCTGTAGTTTTAAATACTCATCCGCAGTTAGGCATTTTTCTTTACGACGTGACACCATCTTGCAAACCCTTTGCAACAGACGCTTCATTTTTTTAGCCCAACGGTATCCGTTGGAATCGATGATGAATGTCAGTTCACGTAATAAATGTGAACCGCATAATCCATGCTCCAAATGACCGTAGGATAAATAGGATGCCCAGCAATCATGAATAATAATGCCGCCATAAAGAGGGATGATTTCAATAAACTCAATGGCCTCTTTACCACGTTTTTGATGAAGAAACTTGATTGTGGTGTCACCTGATGAATAAACGTGGATCCAGTGATTTTTTTTATCAACACGCAATGAGGTTTCATCGACATGTATACATTGAGCTGCCATCAATTCAAGTTTTGCATTGTTTTCCCATGATTCCAATGCGAAATACAGGCGCATAACATAGCTTAACAACGTTGCTTCGGAAAGAGCTCGACCAATGAGAGCAGCTACCATATCCACCACACGATTCAGTGAAATCATTTGAGCAACAAGAAGCTGGATAACATAAGCCTTAATGCCATTCCCGTATTGTAACGGTCCCGGCATATCATCGGGGAATTGGGCTTTAACCGTGCTATCACACGCTGGGCACTGTTTCACTTCAACATCTACGTGCTCTTCTGTTTTTTCAAAAATGATATCGATTTTTGTACGACGTTCAATGCATTCACAGGCAACGCCGCGCAAATCCTCGTCGCATCGGTCACAGGTTAATGCTGGCAGAAAAGTAACTGTTTCCACAGTTCGCGTATTGCCAACGACGGTTACTTTTGGCTTTTCTTTATCATCGTCTGCTTTGCTCTTATTCGTTGTTGATGTGTCATCAGGTGGTGTTTGTGATGGAGGTATGCTCGAATGAGCCGATGTCTTCTTCGTTGATTTTTCCATAAAAATAGTCAAAATAATGTTGAATAACATCATGAGCGTATTAAATAGTGTCGCAACCTCAGTCGATACTTTTCCAGCAGCCACTTGTTCTTGGAAACCACTTTTTATTTTATCGAATTCGTCTCGAACAGATTGTTTATCAACAGTAGCCATCAGGATTAATTATTGTTATTGAACTATGCAGCATAGTCTAACATGGGTTTTTTCGACCTCACGAGATGGCTAGGAAGACACGCAAACGGAGTGAGGCAATTGAAAAACCCTAAATTACGTTCTGTGATCTTCAATGATCTAACAAGCGCAAAAAAAGTAACATTTAGGGTGAAGCGAGGAAAATACGAAAATCGGCATGAAAAATGCTGTCAAGCACTTTTGAAAAAAAACGTATCTTTATGTGTGGTTGTTGCCTCGGATGTTCATTATCGTTCACCCCTATTAGCTGCGCAGCGGATAATAGGGGTGAGTAGTTACCATATAACATCAAACAATAAAACCATAATGAGTTCCATTAGGAAGCTCTATATCAAGGCGTAGCTTCCCTCCGGTCGCCTCAATGTAACGTTTGAGGGACGAAAGTTTCAAATCCCTACCACGTTTTTCCATTTCAGCTACTGTTGGCTGTTTAATTCCTAGAGTTTGGGCAACTTCTACTTGAGTTTTTTGTACAAGCTCACGCAGCTCAGCCAAATGAATATTCAGCAACATTTCTGCTGCTTTTTCCTGTGCTTCTGCAACAACCTCTGGTTTTTCTGCTGCCAAAATTTGTTCAAGAGTTCTAGCCATAATAGTTACTCCTTTTTAAGACGTTTCAAATGAACCGTAAACTCACGGTCAGCAATCTGGATCATCTCATCATAAAATCGTTTCTCGTTACCTGCTTTATTGCCAGCACAAAGCAAAATTCCTTTTCTTGTAGGATCGAAAGCAAAA
>JBAWZJ010000361.1:0-2112 GCA_037143085.1 Parachlamydiaceae bacterium
AAATAAAAGCAAACGCCCCTGTATCGGGTTGTAATAATTTCTTTTTTAGAGGTAGATTGAAATACCACCCTTCAGTATTAGAAAAGCAACGACGAACTTTCAAGCGGCCGGCCGGATGAGATGCATCGGTATCGGCTTCGCTGTAGTCTCCCGTGATGACATTAACGGAATTATAAAGGTACGACTCCTCAGAAAGCTCTTGGCATGAGAAAGAAGCGTGTAATGCTGTATTTCCAAAGAAAAATCCAGGCAACAAAGAAAGAAAAATAAGAAGAATAACATTCATACAAATACATTCCTGCTTAAAACTAAAAACAGAGATACTAACTTATTTATATATTTTTGTCGATGTTTAAACTGTTTTTTTTATTTTATCCGACAAAAAAGAATTTTAACCCAAAACATGACAAAATATCTTGCCCAGTTCAAATTTTTCGATTACAGTCTCTCCATCATATTTTTTAAAAAGGAATTAAAGATGTCCATCCGTGTATTAGAAAACAAACCTAGTAGTGTCTTATGGGAAATTGCTTCGGGGAAACCTGATTTGAACCAACCGAGCCCAGAACCGGGACAAAAAGATACAAGAAAAAGGGTATTTCGCGGTTCACAGGAAGCCAATACTTGTGCGTGGCGTGTGGAAGATTGGCTTCGGCAGGAAGTAGGTTCTATTGCCTCGGGTGCTAGCGAAGAACTACGAAGGAGGCATGACTTTGAAAGAAAAGTCAAATGGGCATTTAACGTGGTGGTTGTTACACAAAACGCCTTGTTTGCTGAATTTATGAAGGATTTCTCTGCATCCATCGACTCAGATATTGGAGATATTGAAGAAAAGGTGTCGGGTCGATTTTCTGGAAAATCTTTACCTGAATTAGTGCAAGCAACAACTTATGATAGCCAAACGTTCAAGAGTGCAAAAATAGCTTTTGAACTATTAGGGGGGGATCACGCAACAGAAGTGGATGCAATGTTGGGAAAACAGATCGAACAGTGGTATAACGAGTGGTTTCAAAAATGCCATGATGGAAAGAATGGGGAAGAATTAAAGGATGGGTGGCGTGCCTATTATGAAGCTGACATCTTAAGGAGTCAGATTGAACAGTTAGATCCGACACTTCTGAGTACAGATCCCCGACCAAGATGGACAGCTTTTCACCAGGAACAATGGCCGACGGTTCCCTCAGAACATACCTATAACACCTTGTTGTCAAACATGCGAAAAGAGGGATTTGGATTAAAAAAATCGTCCTGGCACCCCTCGCAGAAAATAGAAGAGTTGATTCAAGAGTTAAAAAAACACGGCCCCCTTGCCATGGGGGGAAAGTTTGGAACTACGTTCTACGAGCCCAAAGATCTACGTAAAAGTGAAAGGTCTTTAGCTGGCCGCTCTCTGTGGTACTGGAAGCCCGGGAGTTCCAAAAGTGATCATGGATTGAATCATGCTGTTTTGGTTATAGGTGCGGAAAAAATTACGGAAGAAGATAAACAAAGGGTTTTTTTCATCGATCCCAACGACGCAAGTAGTCCTGAGGACTGGGTCGACGAGCCAATGCACTTCCATTTCAATGGTTTATCTATGGACGACGAGGTAAAACATAAAATACCAGGAAGAGAATTGCAGCGTATTTTTATCATTTCTTTTGAGAATTTCTTAAACTCTCTGCATGCCGAGCGTGGAGGATCCTATCAGAGCACGAAAGACGATTTAAGCACCATTCAAACGCGAGTTTGGGCTCATTATGGTACGCAGATTTCTCTTAAGCACTCTCTAACACCTGTAAAAGAGGATGAATAAAAAGGAATCTATACTGCTCATAGCTCAAAATGAGAAATTTTGGCTAACGTGAAAGCTCCCGCGATTTTTCAATCCCGGGGCTTTGACGCAACCAAAATTCTCATATTGAACTATGAGCAGTATATACTGGTTCCAGTTGAAATTTGGAAATATTCCTCTGTGTCCTCTGTTGTTTATGCAACATGCTTATACCCTGTGAACATAAACGTGAGACTCCATGACGAGAACCATTTAGCTTCTAATTCTACGAGGGGCGCAATGAGTACATGTTCACGGGTGCTTAACAAAATCGCTGCGCGATTTTCTTAATCACTCGT
>JBAWZJ010000362.1:0-2106 GCA_037143085.1 Parachlamydiaceae bacterium
TTACGAAATCAAAATTTAATCTGCTCGAGAAAAATGATCAGCGGGAACCGCTGCACTCGTTTCAGTAAGCTCAATTTCTAATTTTCTGGACAGCTCTCGTATATTATGCGCGATGTAGTGCACGTTAACTCCAGCTATTTCAACTGCAGCTCGCTCCGCAGGATTATCTAGATTTATCGGCCTCGCAAATCGTATTTTCCTGATCTCTACCCCAAAATCATGCGTACCTTGTTGATAGAGAAAAGAATCCAGAGGAAGAATAGTCCTATCTTTTGAAAAAAAAGGAGAAAATATTTTGCGCACGGAAGAATTGACTTGTAAAAGCATCTCCATCTGCTTAGAGGAGCCTTCCTCTAGATAGTCCAAAGGTTGTTTTTTTTCATGATCCAATATTTCGCCATCTGCTCCCTGAGACAAGAAGAAATGCACAGCCGCAACATTACCTCGAATAACAGCAACATGGAGAGGTGTAAAACCGCGCTGCGACTCCTGGGCATTAAATCGATAATCGCCGTATATTCCTCTAAGCTTTTCCGCCACTTCCCATACTTTGGGTTTTGTATAAGCAATTGGAACAGTGTGATTTTTCGCAACATAGTGCCAATAATTTGCATCTGTTACTGTAGGGAACATTTCCTTCAAAACATCGTCTTTATTTAAAAAAACACTCATTTTACTCCAAATTATTTTTAATCAGAATCAAAGCCGCTTCGTTACTCATAATTTGATTAAGGAATTTAGCTTGAAATTCTGTTACAGAATGATCATATATAAGAGGGACCCTTTCAATTGCAGTGTAGTGTACGCCGACGTAGTCAATACCAGCTTGAGTTAGTTTCTCAAGCTCTTCCACATTTTTTATTTTGTCGTCGATAAACACAACTTTTTTCGACTTCTTGTCAATTTGTTCCAAGAACGACTCAAACACCTCAACCTTTTTGTTGTAATCATTAACGAATAAAATCTCTTGAAGATAAAGGGTGGGTGATGGTGCGGGTACACTAAACGTATCTTTTTGAAGGAGCAGTTCTTTGGAAATCGAAACCCAATGACCCCACCTGTCTAATCGTCGAGTCTGCAATCGAAGGTTGACGATGGGTCAATCCCATGATTGTAATTCCTCGCGCCTCGATCTGGTGTAAAACTGAAATAAAAGCTTCCTCTACAGGTTTTACTCTGCAGATCTTTTGTATGTTACTCCAAGTAGGATAAAAATCGCGGATTGCATCCTGTTGACTCATTCCTTTCTGTGTTCGTTGTTGGATCTCGTCATAGAACCAATTTGCATGTCCGAGGGCTTGTGCTCCTTGAAACATACAATTATCAAGATCGACCAAAAACCAGGTGTCTTCGTCGATGAAGGGAACAATATCTTCAACATGCGCTGTCTCAACAACTCTGGCTTCTAATCGATAGCCAGCTAAACAAACAATGAAAAGTAAAAGGACTTTACGTATCATTTACAGTGTTCTTTTTATGGTTTTGGCATCATTTGTGAGAAGTTTCCGTTTCTCCAATCAATATAGTCCTTCAACACTTGGGCATGATCAAAGGCTAGTTGATCCCATGGAATGTCTGTAAGTTTGACGACAAAGGCTTTTGCAGCATCATCACCAGCTGCAGGTTCTCGGTAAGCCTTCGCTATATGAGCAACCTCTACCGAATGATGTCTAAAGTCCCTAGTCGGATCGGAATAAACATGAAATTGTTTAAGATCATCAAGCTCAAGATTGACCTCTTCCATCATTTCCCTTCTTACAGCATTTTCTACAGTCTCTCCATATTCGACTTTGCCTCCAGGAATCGCTTTCCCGAATGGAGCTTTTCCTCGCTCGATCAGGACAATTCCTTTGAATTGATCAGCCTCGTAAATTTCGATAATCGCTGTCGTCGTGCGGATCGGCGGCTTGTGTGCGGTTTTTACAACTTGTTCTGTAGGCTGTTGTGTTGCACAGAGTGTCAATGGTCCACAAACCATGGCAAAGAGAATGAGGTGCTTTGTAAGTTTTTTTATCATATGTAAAGTTCCTGTGTAGTCTGTAAATTTTGAAGCGCGATGATAGCATCTATGGTGAATAGGTGCAATTCAAAAATGTAAAATATCGA
>JBAWZJ010000363.1:0-2083 GCA_037143085.1 Parachlamydiaceae bacterium
TTTTATTTGTAGATAAATTATTTAAAAAAAATAAGCGTGCGTAAGGTGAGTTATTCATTTGTTTATGTATGACGTTCGGTATAAGCTACTTTGTTTGAAAAAATCGATGATTTTTAAAATGAGGTTATGCAAGATGTCTATTTATCAATTTAATCCCCGTTATCCATCTTCCGGTGTAGAATAACGTTTGTATTGCTCGCCTTTCAACTGGAGCCAGTATATACTGCTTCTTGTTGAAAGTTGGCATTTTTAGCGCGCCAAAACCTCGGGGATCGAAGATCGCAAATTGCTTCGTATTGATTAGTAATGACCAATTTACGATGTTCGATCTGCGAGGGGGGATCACGCAGCTAGAAATGCCAAATTTTGAATTACGTTAGGTATACCTGTTTTGCGTTGGAAAGTAATTACTTTAAAGAAGATTGAAAAAAGTGGAAAATAAAGAGGCTTACTGGACTATTTGTCCGAAATGTTATGGACGCGGAAAAAAAAACTTGAGGCTCCGCAAGAAAGCGAGACTCCGCTACCAAATAGCAATTGATGAATTTGAAAAAAATCGGGGTGAAGGAAAGGCTTCGATTCGCCCGAAGATTACTCAATATTTATGCGATAATTGCAGTGGATCTGGCTTGATTCCTGCTACTAGTCATCCCATAGCAGATACAGAAAACTATCCACATGTAGCAATTATTGGTGCAGGTATAGGAGGCGTGGCGCTGGCTGTAGCTTGTTTGCATCGTGGCATTCCATTTACCCTTTATGAGCGCGATAGCAGCTTCGATGCACGAGCTCAGGGGTATGGACTTACCTTACAACAAGCAAGTAATGCAATTAAAGGCTTGGGTCTTTTCTCTTTAAAAGACGAGGGTAATTCCACACGCCATGTGGTGCATACTACAGAAGGAAAAGAAATTATTGAGTGGGGAATGAGGACGCATTCAAACATTAAAAAGTCTCCAAAGCGGAAAAATGTGCATATCCCGCGACAGGCCTTGCGCTTAGCGTTGCTTGAACAATTGGGTGAGCATGATGCCATGCAGTGGGGGTACCGCTTAGTTAGTTTTAAACAATGTGAAGATAAAAGTGTTGAGCTAAGCTTTCAAGTTAACGGAGAGGTGAAGAATGCCAAGGCAGATTTGGTGGTGGGTGCCGATGGTGTTCGTAGTGTTGTGCGCAGCTTGTTGATTGGTGAGGATATTACTCCTTTACGTTACCTGGGTTATGTGGTAATTTTGGGCATTTGTTCTTTAGAAGCTCTTAAGGGGGTTGAGAGTTCTTTACTCGACTCAGCCACCGTATTTCAAACCGTCAATGGCCATGAGCGAATCTACATGATGCCGTACTCGTCAAATTCGGTAATGTGGCAACTTAGTTTCCCCATGCCCGAAGAAGAAGCTAAGGCTTTGAGTTCACAAGGAGCTCAGGCACTTAAAGAAGAAGCATGTCGTAGAGCACAGTGGCATAAGCCCATTCCCCAAATTTTATCAGCAACCCTGCCGGGACAAATTTCAGGTTATCCCGTGTATGACCGAGAATTACTCAATTCGAAGTTATTGGAAAAAGCTGGGGCAGTGACTTTGATTGGAGACGCAGCTCACCCGATGAGTCCATTTAAAGGACAAGGTGCAAATCAAGCTCTGTTGGATGCTCTGGCACTGGCTCGTAACATTTCAATAGCATGTACTCCCTTGTCTAAATGGAGAGAAACCGGATTGAGAGAAATTGTACTAACTGAATTTGAAGAAGAAATGTTAGCACGTAGTGCTTCTAAAGTGAAGGATTCAGCTGAGGCTGTGGAACTTCTACATTCCAAAGTAGTGTTACGTGAAGGTGATGGACCTAAAGGACGGTCTTTACGATGTAACAATCTGTAATCAGGTCGGTATATTTTTTTGTTTCTTGCTTTTATCATTCCTTTTTTTTCAGAAAATCTTCAATCATAAGAGTTAATTCTGGTTAGAATTTGGGATAGTAAAATAAAAGCAGAGACATTTCGATGAAGCTTCGATCTTGTATGCGCAATCTAGTACACTTTCAAATATAAATTTACTTATATTATTCTAGCTATTACTCTCTGCTAAAA
>JBAWZJ010000364.1:0-2070 GCA_037143085.1 Parachlamydiaceae bacterium
AAAAAGAGAACTCCTCTCCTTCTTAATTACCTCAACAAATAAGCAGCAAGTGTTGGTGTTTACACGAACAAAGCATGGAGCCAATCGTCTAGCCTCGCAGCTTGAGCATGATGGAATTAGCGCTGCCGCTATCCATGGTAACAAGAGCCAGTCGGCGCGAACAAAAGCTTTGGCTGATTTTAAGCAAGGGGCTGTTAAGGTATTAGTCGCTACAGATATTGCGGCGAGAGGATTGGATATTAATCAGCTTCCTTTCGTAGTGAACTATGAGCTTCCAAACGTACCTGAAGATTATGTTCATCGGATTGGGCGTACCGGCCGAGCAGGCAATGAAGGGTGTGCAGCCTCGCTAGTGTGTATTGATGAGCATAAGCTATTAAAAGACATCGAGCGATTGTTGAAATGCGATCTCGAGAAAGTCATTGTTCCTGGTTACGAAGTCGATCCGACGATTCCGGCTCAGCCGATCCTTAATGGACGTGCTCAGCAATCTAGAGGAGCTAGACCATCGGGCGGTAATCAAAGGCCTAGAAGTCACAATAGATAGTTTGATTTTTTTTTACGATGTTCTTTGTGACACTCTTTTCTATGTTTTCATCTGTTTATGCAGTGGAAACATGGAAGCCGGATACTGTCGTTCAGCGTTTAGGGACTGATAGTTTTATTGGTGCCAACCGTTACAAAAAATTCAAAGTAGAAAAAGTTCAAAATATTGCAGAGCACCATCAAGGTAATATTTCTCTGAGGATCATTTCGACTTTTTCAAATCATGTTAAGCTCCAAGAGGTGTATCTTAATGATACCCTTCTTGGTTTTTCTCAGCTTTATGGAGGCTCCGGTAAAGGGAAGCAGACATCTACTGGTTCCAGTTGAAAGTTGGAATTTTTGGCTGCTTTTTCTGTTTTCCTTTGCGTCTCTGCGGCTTTGCGCCTTAAGGGAGCGCAGCGAGCGGGCGTTTAATCTTCTTACTCATTTCTAATGAAAATGTACCGATTTTACAGTTTTTAAATCACGAATTGTAAAAAAAAATCTTTTTGATGTAGTTTAACTACATGATCAAAATAATCGAGCAAATAGCTCAATCTATTGCATCCATTTTTTTTGGCCGAAATGCCGACCATGGCTCAGGGGTATTTCAGCGGGTATCAGCTGCCTTATTTCTCGTTGCTTGCTGTCTCGTTGTTCCACTGCATGCAGATTCAGATACCAAGAACAGTAAAATTCGTGTTGCCCTATTTCTGGACAAGGGGGCTCATCCGCGGAACAACTTGCGTGTAGCCCTTGAGACAGCTTCTGACATGACTCTGACGACCTTGGATGGTGAATTGATTAGGGAGGGTGATCTAAAGAATTTCGATGTATTGGTTGTGCCCGGGGGATCGGCCAAACGAGAGTCCTTCAGTATGAAAGCCGAAGGCCGGCTTGAGGTGCGCCGCTTTGTGCATGAAGGGGGTCTTTATATGGGGATTTGTGCCGGTTGCTATCTGATCACAGAGGCAAAATCGACAGACATAGGGCTCTTGCCGCTAACGACTCGCGATAAACATCATTGGGAGCGAGGTAAGGGGCATCTATCCGTGGAGTTAACCCCCTTGGGAATGGAAGTGTTTGGCACTACCCAATCCCATTGGAGTATCCTCTACCATAACGGTCCTGTGATTGATGCCTCACATGTGACCCCAGAATCTACCTTTTCGCCTCTTGGCTATTATCGAAGCGAGCTAGTTAAGCCGGGAGGTATTCCTGGGCTTATGGTAAATTCGCCAGCGATGTTTATGGGTAGATTCGGCAAAGGCCGAGTCATCGGCATCAGCCCACATCCGGAAGCCAGTCCTGAACAAGTATTTATGGAGCTCAACGCTATCCGTTGGTTATATCGAACACAAACCCTTAGTCAAAAAGAAGGCTGAATGAAATTTGAATTGTATATTGATTGACAAAACCTGCATTCTTAGTGGCATTTTGATAAGCCATGTATTCAAATTGAAGAAGTGAATCGATTTTAAGTGTTCCTGTTAAGGAAGCAGTGCGGCCAATTCCTATATTTATTGGAATTTGCCTGGTATGATG
>JBAWZJ010000365.1:0-2067 GCA_037143085.1 Parachlamydiaceae bacterium
GACCCCGAGGCTTTGGCTCAGCCGAAATGTTGCTCCGTTTGCGTAAGGTGAGTAACTAAGGTTCTACAAGAAGTCTAATAATCCTAAAAACTTCCGGGCATAGATTGAAGAAGCTCTATCAATTCATGCCTATCGAATTTTTTGATTGTTTGATGGTCATCTACATTCACCACCTCATCCATCAACTTCCCCTTTTTCGAAATGAGAAAATCAATGTGTTCTTCAAGAGTCCCTTTAGTCATCAATTTAAAAACTTGAACACCTCGCGTTTGCCCAATACGATGAACCCGATCGGTAGCCTGATTCTCCCTAGCAGCATTCCACCATCTGTCGTAATGGATCACCACCGAACCTGCTGTCAAGTCAACACCTAATCCTGCCGCCTGCAAAGATGCAATAAAGACCTCGCATTCAGGATCTTCATTAAAACGACGCAATTGAGCTCCCCGATCGACCGTTGCCCCTCGAATCGCTGCAAAGCCTATTCCATTTTCTTTGAGATGGTCTTGTATGATGTCCATCATAGACAAATAGTGTGAAAAGACAACAACCTTCTGACGGCTCTCTCTAGCCTCTTCCAAAAGTTCTAGAAACAGTTCCCACTTTCCAGATTGATATTTCTTGTATTCAGATGTCTGCTTGAGATATGCAGCAGGATGGTTACATATCTGCTTTAGATGAGAAAAAAGGGCGAAGATATGCATATAAGGAATCGAAGAGCTCTCATCTGCCAAGTCCTCAAGAAGTTTTTCACGCGATGCAGCTAACACACTCACATACAACTGCCGCTGTTCAGGCAGCATGTCGCAATGAGCTAGTTCTTCTATTTTTTCCGGCAAGTCGACAAGGACATCTTCCTTTTTCCGCCGCAAAACAAAAGGTTTTACTAACTTAGCCAACAGTATTTTTTTATCAGCTTTCCCTTCTTTTTCAATCGGTTTGATAAAATGCTCTCTATAGTCACTTTCCGATGGCATATAGGTTGGCAAGACGATATCAAAAAGTGTTTTCAATTCACGTAGTCTATTTTCAATAGGCGTTCCTGTCATCCCCAAACGCATCCTAGCATTGATTTTTAAGAGAGCGTTATAAATACGACTTGTCTGATTTTTTGCAATCTGCAACTCGTCAAAAATTGCAACCTCAAAAGAAATATTCCCTAACCGTTCCGTCTCATTCCGAAAAACCCCATACGAGGTTAACAAAACATCGTAATCTTCATAAAAGCTTTCTAAAGTCCGGTTTGAACCATAAAATGTCCATATTTTCAATCCGGGTAGAAACTGGCTCATTTTCTCTTGCCAATGGTAGATAACGGACGTTGGACAAACCACAAGGAAATGCCGTTTTGTCGGATCTTTTTTCCCTTTCCAATAATTACAAACAGCCATTAGAAGAGCCATCGCTTGGTGCGTTTTCCCCAATCCCATGTCATCGCAAAGTAAACCGGAAAGACCGTGATGGTACAAGAACCACAGCCACTGGAATCCTAACTGCTGGTATGTCCGAAGATTGCTCGTCAACCCTTTAAGAGTCGGTTCTATAGGAGTTTTAAACTCTCGCAAATCTTGTAATACACGTCTTGATTGCTTGTGCGAAAGATCTGTACCAGGAAGAACCTCAAGCCCCTCAATTGCATCTAAACGCAATATTTCGAGAGAAGATAAAGACAACGTGTTTTTCTTCCGGTCAATGTTTTTCTTGTTGACTTGCCGGAGCCATTTAAACCGATTATCAGAAAGGTCAAAAAGCCCCTCTTCAGACATCACAAAGCGTTGATTTTTTTGCAGGGCCCACCAAAGAGATGCCAACGACAGCCTGCCTAGCTCAGTTTCATAATCTAAGTTTAACGTGTAGTCGCAGCGCCCTTCCCCCTCTTGGACTTCGATTTTGTCCGCGATGATCGAAATTTTCCCGGGACGTTTCAGACGAGCGTCTACAACCCCTATATGAGGAGCAAGTTTATCCATCTCTTCTGTGATAAAAGGAATTAAAGCATCGCCTTCAATGACCACCGGCTCACGATATTTTTCCGGTAGTTTAACAATATTTAATAAGGGGTAAAAC
>JBAWZJ010000366.1:0-2057 GCA_037143085.1 Parachlamydiaceae bacterium
CCCTCTTTTTTCTTTGTAAAAAATATATTTAGCCATTCCCAGCGGGAATGGCTGAGCTCTTAGCGATGAAGCTGGTAATCGGTTTATTCAATTCATTACTAATCTAAATTCTCAATCCCCGGAGTCTATATTAAAACTAAGGGAGATCATCACAGAGCTCGACAATCTTCAGCTCACAGGTCTCTGGATGAGCTTTACATTTAAAGAGGGGTGTGACGTAGATCACCCTCTCGACCTGCTAAAAAGAATTGAATCTGAATTTACAGAAAATAAAACAGTTTTTCGGTCGATTGACACCGAGGCAAAGATAGTTTATCAGTACGAACAAATGTTAGATAGCTGGTCTACCCCTAAATTTTTCGAAAAAAACTCGGCAAAGTTAATCGAATCATTCACAAATTGGTTTATACCAAAGGATCATTCTTTTCTCAAAATACAATACGATACCGCAAATACTTTGGGACGGTTTGCTGTACTTGAATTCCTTTCACGATCTGTTGATGTCTTTGACAAAACGATCAAGTCCGTGGAAGGCAGTTCTGCGTTTAACAACATGGAGAAAATAAAGGCTTTTGCGACGTTACTAGAAACCTATAGGCAGATGATGCTGTCAGCTGTTACATTGCTACCTGCCAAACCCTATTTTGGCCTAGTTTATGATGAAATTAACGAAACAAGCTCACACCCGATCCATCTTCCTACAGACTTGAGAGGAATTTACCTTATGACGACTACTTTCGATGACTATTTAAAAGACTTGTTTAAAGGATTTGATAAACATCAAAAAGTTGCTCTTCAAGGAAAGTTAACAGAGGAAGAAATTCAACAAGAATTGACCTCAAGGCCTATATTCTACGTTCAACCTTTTTTGATCGGATCCACAGCTGACCTTTTCGGCGGCTACGATTGGCCTGATCGGCTCGAAGAATACTTTACCTTATTTCACCAAACCATTGAAAGTGTAAAAAATATATTATTTTGCGATAATGGATTTGAAAATAATCTTCTACCAAAACATATTGGAAAGATGACAGCCGATCTCGAAAAAGCTTTTAACACAGCTCCTTCTAACGTTGCTTTCAAAACAGAAAAAGCGGAAATCTGTTTTAATATCCCTCTAGGACAACATGCAGCCCGAGTTGCTCTTATTTACAATCCTAAGAAAATCGAAGAAGGTTTTGATCTTCGTTTTACAGCCTTTGGGGGCAATGAGAGCGATCGTTGGGATCATATGATAACAGCGTTGTCTATTGTAGCCAAACAACCGGGACTCTCTCTTGTAGGCGTTCCAAAAATAGACTACAAAAACGCTTTCAATATGGAAGTTGTAATTCATGTAGATGATAGTTTTCAAGATTTATCTCCATTAGCGAATAATATAAATGTTCTTCTAAAAACACTAGCAAAGGGACTCGGAAGAACAAGTGCCGACACTCCTTTAATTATTTATGATTTGATCAAAGAATGCGTTCCATCTTTGTTTCTGGACGGAGCGCTGAAAAATTATGAGCTCAGTATTAGTCTAAACAACGCATTGATGAGAAATCAACTTCAAACGATAAGAACAACGATGGATCCTGCAACTAAAGAAAAAGCTGTTAAAACGATTGTAAAAATAGCAGTTGAAACAATCAAAGGGCTGACAACTTTAGGAATCCCTCCAGATTATGCGAACAAACATCTGAATAATGCTTTTATATGCACAGAGACGACCCCATCCTCTAACGCATATCTCGACAAACTGGACGTAAACATACAGGCGGAGAGGATAACAGTTGAGCAACTGGGTTGGACGGAGCACCTTCCGGAAATTTACTATACAAACTCTCCACTAGACGCTTCACAAGCTTGCTTATCTTATTTAATTGATAAAAAGTTGATCGGAAAAGACGATTTAAAAGAACTTCTTGAGGATCCTGTCGTGGCATCACATTTTCCCTTGGTGTTAGAACGTCTAACGAAAATTCTTTAGCCAGCAGACAGTAAATTCTACCTTAACAACGTACTAGTACACTGTCAAATATAAATTTACTTATATTATTCTAGCTATTACTCTC
>JBAWZJ010000367.1:0-2048 GCA_037143085.1 Parachlamydiaceae bacterium
AGCTTCTTGTCAATGCAATCAAAGTGCTCAGAGGACAACCTGTTGTCGATCAAGAAGAAACGGAAGAATTTGATATTGCGTTGGGACTTGCACAGAAGATTGTTTCTATTAGAGACTCCCTCAAACACATAGAAGAGGAAGAACGGCTTCTCAATCTGGAAATTTCCCGCGTTGCTGTTTTTGGCAATTTCTCACAACAAGATATCGATTATATCGAAAATGCGACAGGAAGGAAAATCCAATTCTATTGTGCTAAGCATGGCCACGCGGAACACAATCCGCTTCCCGATGAACTTCTTCTAGTCAATTCAAGTCACGGGTTGGAATATTATATGGGGATCAACCCACAGTCGATGCAATATCCAAAAATGATTGAAATGGAAATTAGCCGTCCGTTGGGGGATTTGCAGAGGCGACAACATGAGTTGCACAAAGAAAAATACTCTTTAGAAACTCGTCTGAAGGGCTATGCAAAATACAACGAATTTATGCATAAAGCTTTAATAGAACAGATGAATCAGTATCATTTGGATGAAGCTAATGGTTTTGTCGAATTCCCTCTTGAAGCAGGCAAATTATTTGTTGTTCAAGGGTGGGTTCCTACAAACAAAGTCAAGGAAATGCATGCGTTTGTCGAGCAAATGGACGTCCAGGTTGAAGAGATAGCGATCAATCCTAGAGAGGAACCTCCTACCTGTTTGGAAAATGAAGGGGTAGCGCGTATTGGAGAGGATCTTGTTCATATTTATGACACACCTTCATCTCGTGATAAAGATCCCTCTCTTTGGGTTCTTGTTTTCTTCTCTCTTTTCTTTGCGATGATCATTGATGATGGGGCATATGGGCTTGTCTTTCTTTTGGTTGCCCTCTACATCCGACGCAAGCATGCCGGCTTAAAAGGGGCGAAGAAAAGGTTTGTTGATCTCATTGCGATTTTAGGGTTTTCATGCATCGCATGGGGAATATTGATGACATCATTTTTTGGAATTCACTTTGCTCCGGACAATCCGATGCATAAATTTTCTTTGATGTCATGGATGGTTGAAAAGAAAGCAGAGTACCACATTACTCATGCGGATACTGTATACCATGAATGGGTCAAAAAAGTGCCTGCACTTGCAGGGGTAAAAAATCCACAAGAATTTCTCATGAAGGCGGCAGAACCAAACGCCCATGGAGGAATGAAGTACGAAGCCTTTGAGGTTTTTGCCGACAACATACTGCTTGAGTTGGCATTACTTCTTGGGGTGATCCACATCGTTTTATCGATGTGTCGCAATTTATCGCGTAATTGGGCGTATATTGGGTGGATCATCTTGATTATTGGGGGGTATCTCTATGCTCCAAGTTTTTTGAATGCAGTGGGAATGCCCAACTATATTTTGGGGATTAGCAAGGAGTTAACAGAGCGAAATGGCCTGTACATGATTTATACAGGACTCATTACCGGCGTTATTTTAGCAGGATGTCAACACAAAATCATCGGTATTTTAGAAACGACAGTAGTGATCCAAATTTTTGGAGATATTTTGTCGTATTTGCGTCTTTATGCATTAGGACTTTCCGGGGCGATGCTTGCCTCGACGCTGGCAGATCTAGCAGCTTCAGTCCCGCTTGTTTTTGGGATCATGATTTTAGTTGTCGGCCACATCATTAATATTGCATTAGGTGTGATGGGCGGAGTCATTCACGGCTTGCGTCTTAATTTCTTAGAATGGTACCACTACTGTTTTGAAGGTGGTGGAAAAGTGTTTCGGCCGTTGAAGAAACATGAAGTGGAATAGAGTTTTAAATCGGGTAACTGTTCAAGGGGTATAGCAAAACTGAAAATGTTGAGATTGAGGTGCATATGGAAATAAAAAAAAACGAACAAATAGTCGGGATGCCCTATTTGTGAGGTTTTTTCATCTTCCAGATGCACTCAAGATCCACATTTTCAGTCTGCTAGCCCCCGTGAACGGTTACTAAATCAGGAGAATGATTATGGATTTTAATATGGTAGGACCAATATTGGTCTTAAGTTTGAGCTCAATAGGCAGCAGCATGGG
>JBAWZJ010000368.1:0-2044 GCA_037143085.1 Parachlamydiaceae bacterium
GAGCAACTTTCCGAGCTTCATCAATACTTCCACTGCTCCAGTGTATTTCAATAAATTCAGTCATTTTTATCCTCCGAAAAGAACAATCTTAGAGATCTTTCGAAAAGAATGCAAGATCAGATAGGCGCAAATCAATCTTCATTGCCTTTCCGTGTTGAACACTTGCTGTCCCTCCTATGGGTTCTATATGATCTTTCCCTCTAAGGTAGGAGCGCAACACCGTATAATTGATAAGTTGTTCTTCATAGTTATCCGGATTTAACCTAAGTATTCTTGGATGAACAAAAAGGATAGACCTTTCTTCAACAACACGGACAACTCTATCCTCTAAAATCACAATAACCTCTCTCTCCCCATCACTCGGCGCAAAAGAACGAGAGACGTCAATACGAGAAACAGCAGAACAGTCATCACAATATTTTGGAGCAAGATTTAATAAGGCAAGAGCCAGTTTCATCTCCTCACCAACAATCTTTGTACCCCAGGGGGCTTCCAAAAATTCTGTTACACCTATATAAATTTCAGGCAATTTTTTCGGTGTAAAAAAGGGCTTGAGAGGAAACAAAATATTATCAGCGTCAATCGCTGTGTTGGCATAGTCAGCAAAATAAGCTATCGGCTTTCGCAACATATAATCAACATGGATAGTTCCTGGGCGAATTTTCGCAATAGTTGCTTCTTTAATGAATGACACCTTCAAAAGCTTTTCTCTTGCTTCTCGAGAATTAAAGCTGAATAAATTTTTCGGGCGGTCAACAGATAAGCCTAGAAGCTCTGTCAAAAAACTTGTCTTCAATCCTTCAGCATCAGGACTTGTTTGAACGACTGCAACAATATCGTAATAAGGATCCGATCGTTGCTTCTCTTTCATGCTATTATAATACAAAATAAAAAAAAGGGAGGATCCTGAAACAATGCAAACAGAAACAAAAATAATGAATAGAGCACGGGGAAACGGGATTGTTTTTTTAGTCATTTTTTAGAGGAGGAAGGGTTGAATAACGGCGTCTTTTTCTTATTTCTTCATCGACACGTACGTGTTCTTCCGGACGCGTTCCTTTATACTCGTTAAGAGGATTATTAAGGTTATAAATGTACGTCGTTTCATTGATAAAATAGATTCTTTCACCTGCCATTTCAAGCATTGGAAAGAGTGTCGCTTTGTCTTTCATAAGTTTAAAATATTCGCCATCAACATCTCTCAAATCTTTGTCTTCAATATTGCGCCAGAGATAATACTTAAAAGTGCCGATCCAAAAAACAAATGGAATGTCACGATACAACTTTTGTTTGATCACCATTTCCGGAACCGGCTGTGCGTAATTCATCGGTGTTTTACCCCCGGGATAAATTTCGCACTGTCCCCACGTTATATATACATCATTTTCTGTGTATATTTTTCTGATGTGAGCCAAGACGTCTTTGTGGGCAAACCAATCATCGCCATCAAGGACAACGATCACATCGTGATCATTGCATTTAAATTTTGAGGGAGCAAACTGGTTGATTCCATTGACAAGACTGTAAAGTGGTCCATGATTTTTCTCATTGAAAAGGTGCAACCATCCGTTGCGCCTGCAGAAATCAGTGATAATGTCTCTTTGACGCGGAATCGTTGAGCCGTCATCGACGACGCAGACGTCATAATTTATGTCTGTCTGCATCTCAATCGACTCCAGCGTCTTTCCTATATAGTCTACACTATTGAAAGAAGGAACTACGATTTTAAATTTAAATTCCTTTTCCATTATCCCTCAAGTTGCAACTTCTATGCGATCAACTAAACGTCGGCGCTGTAATCCTAAAACGATTAGCCTGTCGACTAAGTCCGCAAGCGGCAATCCGTTTGCTTCACACATTAATGGATATAAACTATATTTTGTGAATCCTGGTATCGGATTAATCTCGTTAAACCAAAATTTTCCATGTTTGTCGAGGAATGTGTCGATACGCGCCATACCAATGCATCCAGCAGCCTGGTAGGAAGCTTTGGCTAAAGCTATCCCCTCAGCTAATTCGGTTGACGAAAGGTTTGCTCTAGTTG
>JBAWZJ010000369.1:0-2034 GCA_037143085.1 Parachlamydiaceae bacterium
AATATGACCCTCGACGCGATTTATTCAATCGCGGGAGCTTTCAAGCTAGCCAAAACTTCTCATTTTGAGCTATGAGCAGTATCTGTGAAGCAGAAGCAACGCTGGCAAAGGCAAGGGCAAAGATTGAGGTTATGCAAATATTGAATGTTCTGCTCTCAATGTAAAATTCTTCTTTGATTTAATCAGGACAATCCGTTAAAACCCACTCTTTATCGAAATTGTGGAAATTTACGTTATGTGGATAGATATCAAAAAAATTATTCAAGCAAATGAGCGTTTTCTGATCACAACTCATGTTAATCCTGACGGAGATGGCATTGGGGCTGCTTGCGCTCTTACGGAACTTTTGCTTCAGATGGGAAAGAAAGTTAAATTTGTGTGTGACAGTCCTATTCCGGTGAAATTTTCATTTCTCGACTATCATTCTACACATCAAGTTTACGATCCACGGGCTGACTACAGTGATGTTCAAGTGTTGATTGTTTTGGATACACATAAGCGAGAAAGAATAGGCCGTTTGGCCACATTGATTGATAAGCCTAATGTTGAGACTTTATGTATCGATCATCATGAGGTGGAAAAGGCTTTTACCAAGCATTTGGTGATAGATCCTAAAGCCTGCTCTGTTGGGGCCATGGTTTACTCGCTTTATAAGCAGAGCGGCTTTGAGTTAAATCTTCGTGCTGCGACAGGAATTTATGCGAGTGTTATTTGCGATACCGGACGTTTCAGCTATTCCTCAACAAGTCGTCGAGCTCATAAAATTGCAGATGAGTGCATTAAAGTTGGTGTCGATCCCGACCTAATTTATTCCCGTCTTTTTCAGCATATTTCTTTAGATCAGATCAAGATTTTCACCTCGGCACTTGAGAGAATGGAAATTCACTTGGATAATAAGGTGGCCATCCAACAAATCAGTAAAGAAGACTGTAGAAGGATTGGCGCAACGACTATTGATCTTGAACATGTTGATTTAGAATATATTCACGATTTTAACAATCTTATTGAAGATGTTGAATGTGTTGTTTTATTGAGGGAAATCGCGCCGGACAAAGTTCGTGTATCCCTTAGGTCAAAAACTGATGTTGACGTGAGTGGTGTTGTGCGCGTTTTAGGCGGTGGTGGCCACGCAAATGCTGCTGGAGTATCTTGGAAAGGACCTGTAGGAGAGATAAAAACGAAAATATTAACGCTCCTTGCTGAATTATTTGAGGTTAGAAAGCTGTCAGCAAATCTAAGGAGAACGTAATGGCTAATATTCTATTTACGATCATTTTAGGGGCTATAGCAGTCTTTGTTTCGGCAAAAATATTACCGGGAATACGCATTAATGGTTGGGAGACAGCTTTGGTTGTTGCGATTGTTTTGGCTTTTGTCAACGCCTTCATACGTCCTGTTCTTTTGCTTTTGACCTTACCAATCAATATTCTCACGTTAGGTCTTTTCACTTTAGTGATTATGGGAGGGCTTGTGATGCTTGTGAGCGCAATTGTTCCCGGGTTTCATGTCGACAGCTTTGGGTGGGCGTTGGCGTTTGCTCTTGTTCTTGCTATCATTAATAACTTTCTGATGTCTATGACCATGTGATTGGAATGAAGTTTTGCTCTACCTTATTTCTATTTGTTATGTGTTTTTCTTTTGATGTTTCGGGACGTTGCAGTTCGGAATCAAAAAAAAGCATCGCATCAAGCACCGAATTTATTAAAGTGTCCGATATTCCTTTGATTTATGAGTGCGATGGATTTTTATCCGATGTTGAGTGCGACCATCTGATCGCTATTGCAGCTCCAGAATTAATGCGTTCGGGTGTGGTAGATCCTAATAGTGCAAATAGCTTGATCGACTCACGACGTACAAGTCTTGGGATGTTTGTTTCTTCCGCAACTAAAGATAAAGTTGTGAGAAAAATTTACAAAAGGATCGCTCAGGCAACAAAGATTCCTGAAAAAAATGGAGAGAGCGCCCAGATTCTCTATTATCAACTCACCTTACGCACGCTTATTTTTTTTAAATAATTTATCTACAAATAAAAAA
>JBAWZJ010000370.1:0-2033 GCA_037143085.1 Parachlamydiaceae bacterium
GCCATATCCAATGCGAGGGGTTTTATGGTAAAATTACTTCCATTATTGTCGCTGTTGGAGCATTAATATGACATTCTCATCTTCAAAAAAAGCAATGCTTGCAGGTATCTCAGGTACCGTACTTCAATGGTATGATCCTGCCCTGATTTGTCGGACACCTAGCTAAGAGAGTAAAATCTATTAGCAGAGGTGAATAATGAGCAAAAATAAAATAGAAGCAACAGTGGTTCGAAAAAAATACAGCCCTCAATTTAAAGATCTAGCCCTTGAGAGAGCGGCTAAAGAAGGCATAGCTCAAGTTGCAAAGGATCTTGGGCTTAAAGAGTCAATGTTATATTCCTGGCGAGCACAAAAAAAACAAGGCGGTGATTCAATTGAGAATCAAAAGCTACAGCAAGCCGAGGTTTCTCGATTAAAACGAGAGGTTTCCCGATTGGCGGAGGAAAATGCCTTTTTAAAAAAGGCGGCAGCGTACTTCGCCAAGGAATCCAATTGAAGTACGCTATGATTAAAGAGGAGTCAGAGCAGTTCCCTGTATCGGTTATGTGTCGTTTATTAGGTGTGTCTGCTAGTGGTTATTATGATTGGTTAACTCGAAAACCGTCTTTACGTGAAGAAGAAAATGCAAAATTAGCCATTAAAATCAAAGCTATTTTTGATGATGAGAAATCACGACCAGGCGCCCCACGAATAACTAAGCGATTAAATGCCGAAGGTGAGCCTACCGGACGGCACCGTGTTGCTAAAATAATGCAACAGAATGGTTGGCGTGCTCGGGCTGCGAAAAAATTTAAAGCGACGACCAATAGCAATCATCGATTACCTGTTGCTCCAAATCTGTTGGGTCAGGATTTTTCAGCTCAAAAACCAAACGAAAAGTGGGTAAGCGACATCACATATGTTTGGACTGATGAAGGCTGGCTATACCTTGCTGTCGTGATGGACTTATATTCTCGCATGGTGGTTGGTTGGGCTATATCTGAGCGGATGACTGCTCAATTGGTGATAGACGCCTTACAAATGGCTTTATGGCGTCGTAAACCACCACGCGGACTTATTGTTCACTCGGATCGAGGTAGTCAATACTGCTCCCATGAGTATCAGCACCTGTTCTCTATTCATGGGCTGATATGCAGCATGAGTAAGCGCGGTGATTGCTTTGACAATGCAGCGATGGAAAGCTGGAATCATAGTTTCAAAGTTGAGGCCATTCATGGAGAGAAATTGAGCACACGAGCTATTACAAAAAGCCATGTGTTCGAATACATTGAAATATACTACAATCGCAAACGGCTTCATTCGACGATCGGCTATAAAACGCCCGAAGCGTTTGAAGTTAAAATGGTCGCTTAGCAAGGTGTCCGATTTTCTGGGGCAAGATCAAACCTATATACTTTATTTTCCTTCCCCATCAAGCAAATTCTAATGTTAGCGCGCCAGTTCTCTAAATGACTCGCATCTGAGATTACCGTATCTATGAATTAAATTAGCATGTTATTATGCTATAATTAGCTCATAGTGAACAATTTACGATACTAAATTATGCCAGAAATTACAGGAATTGACCGCGAACTGATTGAATCCACTATGCGTAAAGCTCATATACCAGGTGTCAGTATTGCGTATAGAGATGGTAAAACAACCACTCCGTCAACAACAAACATTGGCACAACCGACACACGGGATACTTCAATTGTGAGCGATGTGCAGGATGATACTGTTTTCGGTGCAGCCTCTTTGAGCAAGCCTGTTTTTGCTTACTTGGTATTAAAACTTATCGACAAAGGTGTTTTAAGTAGACCTGGAGAAAGTGCCGCGAGTGGCTTAGATAGACCTTTACAGGAAGTGTTTCCTTTAGAAGAATTCTTTCATGAACATGGTAAACGATTAAGTGAAGTAGATATTGAAAGAGCTAAAGCAATTACGCCTAGAATGCTCCTATCACACACATCCGGTCTAGGGATTGATGCCAGTGCTGCTTTGAGTTTTACACCTGGTACTGAATATGCCTACTCAGGTACGGGGCTCGAGTA
>JBAWZJ010000371.1:0-2023 GCA_037143085.1 Parachlamydiaceae bacterium
GTTACGGATGCTGTGTATTATATGATGGATGTTTTTAAAGAGGAACAATTTTCTTCGGCTCACTTAGGCCATCTTGGCTTGGTAGCTGATAAAATAGACGATTTGCATATTATAGATTTAATTGATAACCGATTGCCCGTCAGTGAGGCCCATGGTGCGAAGATAAGCCATGGTGAGCGTGTTGCCGCAATGATTATGAACGGGCTAGGGTTCATTGATAATCGCTTGTATTTATTTCCTGAGTTTTTAAGTGATAAACCGCTTGATCGCTTATTTAATCGTCCTATGCAAGCGAAATGGTTCAATGATGATGCAACTGGGCGGTGTTTAGATGCGATTTCAACCTACGGTACCACCAAATTATTTACGGAGCTAAGCCTTACCATTGGTCAAGCCCGTGGTTTATTGGGCAAAAGTACGCATATCGATACAACAACCTTGAGTTTATTTGGTGATTTTGATCAACCTGTAGTGAATGAAGCAATTGAAAACGATGGCGATAACATTCCATGGCCTAAACAAGGCTATGCAAAATCTGGTCGTCATGATTTAAAACAAATGGTTCTGTTGCTTGCAACAACAGGAGCGGCTAATTTTCCATTGTGGATGGAGTCACATAGCGGAAATGCCTCCGATCAGACAACGATGCCTGCAGCAGCAGTTAAGATAAAGCAGTTTTGCCGTGAGTTGGCGAATGCGCCTGATTTTATTTATGTTGGTGACAGTGCAATTTATGCCAATATTTTGCAGCATAGTGCCGATATGTTTTGGATAACACGGGCACAAGAGAAAATAAAAGAGGTGCGGACACTGGTATCAATACCAAAAAAAGACCTTACCTGGATTAAATTGAGCAATGGTTACTCTTATTACGCAACCACATCGGATTATAAGGATGTGAAACAACGTTGGTTGATGTTTTTTTCTGAGGCCGCTTACCATCGTGAAAGCAAGACATTGGACAAGAAAATCAAAACGGAAGGTGACAGTCAAAACAAAGCCTGGTGGCACCTCAGTAATCAAGTTTTTACGTGCCCGGATGATGCATGCAATCAAGCGGAGAAACAAAAGAAGCTGCTAAAATTTCATGAAGCAACCTTCTCTATTGTTGAAGTAAAAAAATATGCGTCCAAAGGGCGCCCCAAAGCAGATGAGTTGCCAGACACGATTGGATATCAAATTGAATTCAGCTTGAGTTTAAATGAACAGAAGATATCAGAAATGCGCTCTCGTAAGGGTCGGTTTGTTTTGGCGACGAACCAATTAGACGAAACGATCCTATCAAACGAAGAGGTTTTGAGCGAGTATAAGGGGCAGTCTGGAACTGAGCGTGGTTTTAAATTCATCAAAGACAGCACCTTTCAAGTCGACTCGGTTTTTTTAAAAACACCTTCGCGTATCGATGCGCTTATGATGGTAATGACCTTATGTCTCATGGTATATGGGGTGTCTGAGTTTGAGCTACAGCAATCGATGCAAGAAAAAAATGAAACCATTCTGAGTCAAACGAAAAAACAAACCAGTACCCCCAGTTTGCGTTGGGTCTACTTTTTATTCCGAGTAGTAAATGAGCTATCGGTCACGAGGGGCGACCAAGTTCAAAAGCTTGTTGTGAATTTGAATGCTGTTTTAAGACAAATAATAAGGCATTTTGGTAAGCGAGCCAGCGAAATCTACCTAAATCCAGCTGGAGCAGTCGCTTGAATAACCGTTATCATATAATGATTGTAGCGTGTGCCGGCTTTTTAAGTGGGGCTGTGGTTTGTCTGTACAAAAAATCGAGTATGGCCGTTTTTGACTGTAATAAAAGCACGCCAAACAAACAAGGCAAGGACAAAATGGGTGCTTATTTGGATGGGAAATTGCATCGATGGTGATTTTTTTTTGCAAGTGAATTTAATTAGGGAAAGTGCTTACCAAGGTGCGGAATGGCAGCAGAACCGGTAAGGTTCAATGGTAGGCGTTGTGTCCTAACCCCTGCTCGTGAGCATTCTTCAAAATTTAGACAGATCTGTAGCTTACA
>JBAWZJ010000372.1:0-2021 GCA_037143085.1 Parachlamydiaceae bacterium
GACCCAAAAATCTGGGCTGAAACCTAAATTATGTGACAACCGGATACGCAGGGAATTTTATGAAAGATTAGAAACACTTGAAATAAATGCAACTCCAGAACATCGTGAATCGCTAGACTTTCAACATGAGCAAGGAAAGGTTATGCTGGAATTGCAACAAAGAAAAAAAGAAGTCGTGCAAGCTTGGTTGGCAGAACAAAAATTACCCTAGTCAAAGAAGGGTGCCTTTTAGGATGTTTATTGCAATCAAGAAATAGATGATCAGACCTGTTACATCTACAATCGTTGCTACAAACGGAGCGGAAGATGTTGCTGGATCTACCCCGGCTCGCCTCAAAATTAATGGCAGTAAGGCACCGCATAAGGTGCCCCATAAAACAACCCCAACCAAAGAAAGTCCAATTGTGATAGCAACTAGTAACCAATGTTCGCCGTAAATATTTGAAAATAAACTCCAAATTGTTACACGAAAGAAACCAATAACACCCAGGATTGTCCCAAGAAAAATGCCAGATAAAACCTCGCGTTTAACAATTTTCCACCAATCTCTTAGTTTAACTTCGCCAAGAGCCATAGCTCGTATGACAAGAGTAGAAGCCTGCGAGCCTGCATTACCGCCACTTGAAATAATAAGCGGTAAGAAAAGAGCTAAAACAACAGCTTTAGCAATTTCATCTGCAAAATATCCCATAGCAGTTGCTGTGAACATTTCACCGAGGAATAAAATTACCAACCAACCAGCTCTCTTTCTAATCAGCTCTAAAAAAGGGGCTTGCATATAAGGTTCATCTAAGGCTTGCATCCCGCCAATTTTTTGCATGTCCCTTGTTGTTTCTTGATTGTCTAATCTTAAAATATCGTCTATTGTGACGACGCCAAGCAAAACCCCGTCTTCATCAATGACTGGTAGCACAATCCGGTCGTGAAGTCTAAAAGCCTTAATAGCAGCTTCATCGCTGTCGTAGACGGATAAGGTTACAAATTGCTCATTAGCAATGCTCCGTACTTTGGATTGTCGAGGAACGAATAAAATATCTTTGAGTTTGATGTCGTCTAATAACTTGCTTTCATCGTCAATTACATAACTCACCTTACGCAAACCGAGCGACATTTGGGCTGAAGCGAAAGCTTTCGCGGTCGAACTCGCTTGAGCGACCTAATATTTAAAAATATGAGGCCGCTCACGCGAGCTCGACCCCGAGGCTTTGGCTCGGCCGAAATGTTGCTCCGTTTGCGTAAGGTGACTTACATAAATAACATTGATAGTTTCGCTGTCATGTCCATAAGCTTGAATGTGATCGAGCACTTCTTCTATAGTCCAATCCATTTTTACAGCAATGTAATCAGGAGTCATAAGACGCCCGATACTTCCCTCGGGATATCCCAATAAGGTCAATGCAAGGATGCGCTCATCATGAGGTAAAAGTTTGATTAATTCATCGATGATATTTTTTGGAAGTTCTTGAAGAAAGTTTGTACGATCATCGGGAGAAAGCGCTTTTAATAAAGTCGCTGCTTGCATTGTAGGCATTTTATGCAAAAGTCTTCTTTGCGTATGAACAGGCAAAAAATCGAATGTTTGTAAAGAAACAGATGGAGACAAAGTTCTAAAAATGACTGATTGGTTTTCTTCTGAATTGTTAGTGATAAGCTCGGCGAGTTCAAAAGGAGATAGAGCATTAAGCCTTTCCGTTAACGCTTCAATATCTCCTTCTTTAATTAAACTTTCGATAGATGGAGAAGGCAATTCTCTCAATTTAGAATGTTCAAATAATTTCAAAAACGGCTCCTTGCATACCGAACGTAATTAAGATGTCAAAATCGTATGGTCATATCCACGCCGGCCAAGACCATACCTCTCCTTTTACCAAGATCAAAAGCAGGATTATTCCAGTTTTTATAGTAACCAATTTCAGGATGAATTTGTACAATTGAATTGAAATTATGGGTCCAACTTTCAACAAGAAGCAGTATATACTGATTCCAGCTGAAAGTTGGAAAATTTCCCTCGAGTTTTAAAG
>JBAWZJ010000373.1:0-2020 GCA_037143085.1 Parachlamydiaceae bacterium
CGATCGAATCGCGGGAGCTTTCAAGCTAGCCAAAAAGTCCAACTTTCAGCTGGAATCAGTATATAAAGGCACACACAAAAACTATAAAAAAGCGAATCGATTTCATGAAAACGATATATCATAGAGAAGAACATTTCCAAGGTGGGAACACTATTAGGGATATCGTTATTGGAATGTCAGATGGACTCACTGTTCCTTTTGCTCTGGCTGCGGGTATATCTGGTGCTATCGCTGAAACTCATCTTGTAGTCACAGCTGGGTTTGCGGAAATTGCAGCAGGCTCAATCGCTATGGGGTTAGGAGGCTATTTAGCTGCTAAAAGTGACGCAGAACATTTTGAGAGCGAAGCCAAGCGAGAACAACTCGAAATTATCGACCAAACTCCAGCCGAAGAACAGGAAATATATGATATCTTTGCTCAATATGGCGTGTCTCAGAATGAATCATCATCTGTGGTGACAGCACTTAAGCGAAATCCAAAAGCCTGGAAGGATTTTATGATGAAATTCGAATTGGGACTTGAAAAACCAGATCCTTCTAGAGCGTTTCAAAGCGCATTTACAATTGCTTTTTCCTATGCTATAGGGGGAATTGTTCCACTATTTCCCTATATTTTGATGTCAGACTCACATACGGCTCTCTTAATATCCGCTTCTGTGACCCTTCTGGCATTGTTCTTTTTTGGCGTTGCCAAAGGGTATTTTACAGGAGCTTCTCTATTCAAAAGCGGATTTCAAACAGTATTTGTTGGGGGGATGGCCGCTGGAGCTGCTTATTTATTAGCAAAGGCTATATCGTAAAGATAGAAATTCTACAAAAAACTCTTCTTGATTCATCTCTCCGTTTAGTCATGAAAAACTCTCCAGCCAAAGAAATTTTAGGTGAGAGCATCTCCTAAATATATATATATTAAATATTTATGTTGACATCATGAAAGTGAAAGCTCAGCGTGATGACGGGTGTAAAATATTTTGTTTACAATCTTTTTTCAAGGAGCATCTATGTTAGGCACAGTATTAGTTGTCGTTTTGATTTTATTGCTTATTGGCGCTTTCCCATCATGGCCTCATAGTTCGGGTTGGGGATATGGTCCCAGCGGAATCTTGGGAACGGTTTTAATTATCGTCCTTATTTTATGGTTGTTAGGAAGACTTTAAAATTTGTTTGCTCTTTCAATCTTAGGCAGATGTAATAGACCTCTTGTATGGCTAAGGTTCTGTCGAAAATCGACGACCCTCAGTTATGCAAGAGATCTGATGTAAAACTGGTATCCGTCTACGTTTATTTGTGGATTGATGACAGATCTTCTAACAGCGGCTCTTTATGTTAGTGGTAGAACGAATCCAACTATGAACAGTGTAGGCTGATATGAAACATAAAAAAAAGAATAACGATGGTGATGATCCTAAACCTCTTAATTTTGATAAGGACGAGAAAAAAGGACCTAGTGATCATTTAGAAAAACCCTTTATGACCTCTTCTGAAGAAAGGGGCGACAATGAAGACGATCAATACTACGAAGAAGAAGAAGCTATCAGTCCAGAAGAGGTAAAAAAACGAAAAGAAGAAGATAATCTCTAGTACGTTGTTAAGGTAGAATTTGCTACTATAGAGCTCATCCTTATACCGAATCTGATTTAAAACTTGGTGTTTCTAGCGCGCCAAAATCCTGGGGTTCGATGATCGTAAAGCTAGCTGTATTGGATTAATACAGCGCGCTTTATGATCGATCGAACCGAGGGAGCTTTCAAGCTAGCCAAAAAGTTCACCTTTCAACATGAAGCGTCTAGAGTTGGTTCCAAAAAATCCTTTTAGGAGGAAAATGAATAAGTTATTTATTTTAATTGCTGTAGGGTCTGTTACGTTAGTAACTGCAGATCAATATTACCAACCCAATGGAAATGGATCTAGTTATTGTCCATCTTGTAATAATGGTGGGGGCTATTATCAAGACCAACCAAATAACGTACATGTTCACGGGTAGTTAGAAAATCGCTGCGCGATTTCCATAACTACTCGT
>JBAWZJ010000374.1:0-2011 GCA_037143085.1 Parachlamydiaceae bacterium
ATTCAAGACAATAAGATCGTCATCATCGATGAAAATACTGGCAGACCTCAGCCTGGAAGACGATTTTCCGATGGATTACACCAGGCTATCGAAGCAAAAGAAGGGGTAGCGATCCAGAAAGAAACCCAAACATATGCGACTGTCACACTGCAGAACTATTTCCGCATGTACGGAAAATTAGCTGGAATGACGGGGACAGCAACAACGGAAGCGGGCGAGTTCAAACAGGTTTATAAACTAGAAGTTTTGGAAATCCCAACACATCGCCACTGTCAACGGAAAGATTTTCACGACGAAATTTACATGTCGGAACGGGAAAAATATAACGCAATTTTAAAGGAAGTGCATACAGCACATGAACAAGGGCGCCCTTTGCTTATTGGCACAGAGTCTGTCGATATCTCCGAAAAGTTGTCCCGAATATTCAAGCAAAATAAGCTAGAACATACGGTCTTGAACGCAAAGCAAAACGATAGAGAAGCAGAAATCATCGCTCATGCTGGAAAACGAGGAGCTATAACCATAGCGACAAACATGGCTGGAAGGGGTACAGATATTAAACTAGAGCCAGGCGTTGCTGACGTCGGAGGGCTATATGTCATCGGAACAACACGCCATCAATCACGTAGGATCGATAGACAGTTGCGAGGCCGTTGCGCACGCCAGGGAGATCCAGGTTCATCAAAATTTTATATCTCTTTCGAAGACTCTCTACTACGGCTTTTTGCTTCTCCTCGACTAACAAGTATTATTCAACGGTTCCGCCCTCCTGAAGGGGAACCTATCTCCGCTTCTATGTTGAATAAATCAATCGAGACAGCACAAAAACGGATAGAACAACGCAATGCTGCCATACGAAAACACACTCTAGAATATGATGATGTGATGAATAAACAAAGGCAAGAGATCTATGCATTCCGCAACGATATTTTGCACACAGATGACATCGAATCATTGGCAAAACAGCTTTTAGAAAATGTATGTGCCACTGCCGGAGAGAAATTCTTCATCAGTCGAAGCCAAGAGGACGGCTGGAATCCTGAAGGATATAGACAATGGCTGATTAGCCACTTTCCTGTTAGTTTCCCTGAAGGATATTTCGATGACGATATTAGCGATGCGGCAGCATTAGAAAACAAAGCTGCGGAAAAAGTAATTGAAGCCTTTAGCAATAAGTTAGTGAGCGAAAATAGCAAACTATCACCACAAACTCTAATGAACGCTCATTCACTCCCAGCTCACGAGGCTGTTCGTAGTTTAATGATCCGAAAAATCGATCAACTATGGCAGGAACACCTTTTGAGGATGGACCACCTACGCTCAGATGTGAGTCTGCGTACTGTTGGCCAAAAAGATCCTCTGGTCGAATTCAAGCATGATGCATTCACCATGTTTGATGAGTTCAGCAGCACTCTACAAACAGAAACGGCACATGATATGTTCCGTTTTGAAATCATCTTGCGCCCTCGCCCTACCGTTGAAGAAATGATCAAGGGATTGCAGCTGGAAACGACACGCTCACTTGCTCCGGAACCTGATCAACTGATTCCAGAAGCTGCCAGAATTTCTCAAGAAGAGGAAAGAAAAGAAAAACAACAGCCTGTTTTTATTGGGGCAAAACCAGGAAGAAATGACAATTGCCCTTGCGGAAGCGGAAAAAAATATAAAAAATGCTGCGGAATCAACGCAGATGAGGGATAAACCGAACCATGACACCACACGACACTCATTTTATTTGCTTATTACATTCGGCGGTGAAACAAAACCAGGTTGTTGCTCTAGACAAAAATGGTGATGGCGCTGACACACTAAAACCTGTCAGCTGGCTCTCTCGTTTATGGCATCGCAGAGACCCCAAATTCCACGAAGAACGTCTTTCAAAAATAGCAGCTGTTACGGCTAAAATTCTTGCGACACAACCTCGTTTATCACTCCATGCAGCCGCTGAGGACTATTCGCTAATTACCGCAAGAAAATTCGTGAAAAATCTCAGCTTATATAAATGCAATAC
>JBAWZJ010000375.1:0-2006 GCA_037143085.1 Parachlamydiaceae bacterium
ATTTAAAATATATTGATAATCTTCTTGTTCTAGACTTTTATCTTGATTTTTATATTTTTTTCCTATCGACTTAACAAATTCATCCAGA
Organism: Parachlamydiaceae bacterium; assembly: GCA_037143085.1. Taxonomy (GTDB): domain Bacteria; phylum Chlamydiota; class Chlamydiia; order Chlamydiales; family Parachlamydiaceae; genus JBAWVE01. The sequence goes on from JBAWZJ010000375.1 coordinate 89, forward strand.
ACAACATTAGAACATTCCTCTGCTATGTCGCTATTTCCTACACATAAAAAGATTAAAGGATTGGCGTTAGGTTGGGTTCTCATTAAATAAAACGCTCGGTTACGTTCCTCCAAGGATTGTTTCCTAAGCTCATCTACAGATACTGCTACGGGTTGCGTAACGAGTTTGTTTATAGATTCTTTATTCCATACAGATTCTGGTTTACGAAGAAGTTGAGGTTGTAACGAAAGGGATCCCTTCGTATTAACTGCAGCATTATTGATCACCACTTCCGTGGCGGGATCCTTCTTTGATGATGATTGTTCATTCGCATCACCAACCTCGCGAACAGCTTGTTGAGGTGTTGTGATAGAAGGCATCAAAGTAGCAGCCGCAATATTAGGTTTAGATTTTGTTATTGTTTCAAGACTTTCGTCAGAATAGCTCCTGGATGATGGAAATTCGGTGTGAATAATTGTAATGTTATCTTGCTTCCCTTTTAATAAAGGTAAGGAAAAATCAAGATGCTTTCGTTTGTATTCAATAGGGGCAGGGAAATCCAATGGATTATCATCAAGATAAAGAGCTTTAAGTTTTGTGAGGGCGTAGATCTCCAAAAATTTTGTAAATTTATTTGAAGAAAGATTGAGGAATTCTATTTCGACAAGTCGACTCAAATCTGGATACTCAGCCAGTTTATTATTATGAAGTTTTAACGTTTTCAAATGAGTTAAAGCGCTTAGATCTGGCGCTTTTTCAAGATTATTATCGGCAAGGTTAAGGTGGGTTAATTGAGTCAGTCCACTAAGCTCGCTAAGATCAAGAGCTCTTTGAAAATCATTCCCGGTAATCACAAGTTTTTTCAGATTTTTAAATTGACTCAATCCAGGGGGTATTGAACTTAATTTAAAGTCAATTAATTCTAGCTCTTTTTTTGAGTCTCGTCCAGCATAAGCTACCATCATTCGATCGTATACTTGATTTGCTTCTTTTTCATTACCAAGTGTAACCTCACCCGCAACCCATCTCCCCAAAGCAGCACCAAATTCTATTTTTGCTGAATCGTTAGCCAAGACAGAGAGTGCCTCTCGAACTGTTTTTTCATCGAATTGCTTGTCCTCTATTTTTACTGTCCCATAACTTCCATCTATCGCTGTCGCCTCTATAAGGGTCTCAATATCTTTTTTAGAGAACTGATTCTTTAAAATAAATTTTTTTATCTCATTTTGTAAATCACCTAGACAAATAAGTTCCTTTCCTTTAGATCCATCTGGCAAACGAATAAAACAATCCATTTGAACGTTTATTCTTTTAGCATAAGGGTATTTTTCAAGAATATCATACTTATCTTCTAGACAACCGACAAACTCCTTTGTTTCATCGTTATATTTAATAAGCTTTCCGCTCTTCAATGCGTCCTTGATGATTTCATATTGTCGCCATGCTGCAGGGGGCGGCCGCATAGGTTCCAACGCAGGAGTCGCGATAGATGAATTAGAGTGAGACACCGTTTCCACAGAATGTCTCCTAGATGATGGAGATTCGGCGTGAATAATTGTACCATTATTTTGCTCACCCTTTGATGTAAGAATCGTTTCTTCATCATTTTTTGTTTCTACTTCTTCGAAGGTTTGATCGACGAACTCCTCACCGAAACTTATCTCATCATCTACGGCTAAAGTTTTTGTTTGAACAACAGCTTCTTGCTTTGTTTCTAGATTAGGCTTTGTATTTGTTTGTTGAAATTGATCTAGATCTACCGTCTTGCCCAAAGGATTCAAAATAACTTGATCAATCCTTCGTTCGTCCTCGACAGCCGAAGGCTCTTTTTTCGACTGAGGGAACCAGTTCGAAACAAATTCTTTCCTTTTTTCTTCTTCTAATGAATTAACATGTTTTTCCAACAACTCTTTTGTATCAGGTTTCTCAAATAGTTTCC
>JBAWZJ010000376.1:0-1996 GCA_037143085.1 Parachlamydiaceae bacterium
AAGGTCGCTGCTGAGGAGAAAAAACCTCCTGTCCAGAGATTGTGTGAGGCTATTGAAGAGACTAAGCATTTGCCACAAGAGTCACTGTTTTCCGGAACTAACAATACCAATACGTTTACGCTTGTCGAATATAAACCTATGTCCTTACGCGACTTTTGTGTATCTCTGCCCAATTGCCCGTGCACGGGTACAAATCCCAATACCAACTTTCTGTACGCGAAGAAAATTGAAAAGAATGACCCTGGGGAAGGCTCGGATAATCCAACGTGGGAAGTGCGGTATGTCTTCATTGACTCACTTAAAGATGGGCTATGCGACAAGACCGAGGGGACTCAGATGCCGAGGCGACTCGGGAAACTCGTTTTTAATTACGACAAACTAGTTTTCGAAAAAAACGACACAATTACGGATGAGTTGTTTAATTTCCTACAACTAACGTGCGTGGTAATTACAGGAACTGAAACTGCGCCGCCGCACTTCATGTCGTATTTACAACTGAGCACGCCTGTCGAGATACCGCCTACTACCGTTACCGTACCGACCGACGGCTCGTTCGCCGAACCGAAACCGATTGAAAAGTCATTCAAACTCAATAACTCTATTCGGAACGCACTGATGCGGTCCCAGCAGGCGTTATACAAATTTAAAAAAAATAATTTAGTGTGGATAAATGCCACGCTTAGGGCGGGCGCCGTCACAACACAGCCCCTTTCTTGGACAACACAAGTCAACGCCGCAAATAATCATCTCCCATGCACTTTTAAATGGAAATACAAAAACGATGAAGCACAATCCCTAGAATGGTTGCCCCTTAACCAGAAGCAGAATCCAGATATAGAGACAACGGTTTTTCGGACCTCTTGGGCATGGAGCTGGCAGAACTTCCCAAGAATCGACTGGCAGCATGTTGAAGCACCAAAACTTTTACCATTAAAAGGAATTTACAAAACAGTATTGGACCATGTAGATAACGAGAGCGCCCTAAGTGAACAGCAAAGCTGGCAACCTTTTTGTAATCTGTTTCTAAGGAGCAATCTTCCTAGAGACATTCATCAAAAACAAGGAGATAATTACAGCAAGTTCACATTCACGCGTGATCGATTAATCAATTATTTAAGCGAGGATTTACGCAGACGTGAAAGCATATTAAGATCACTAAAACCACCGGGTGCTGTCGCAATTGCCGCTAAGGATAAAATCACCGACCAAATAAAGAGGCTGGAAGCGGATTATAAAAAACCCCTTTCACTCAAGCAGCATATCGCGTTTCTTAAAAGAAGTCTCCTAGAGAAACCATGGGTCGAGCTTACAAAAGCGGCTCAAGATAAGTTGAACAAAAAAGAGCCGGAGTGGCAGGGCAGCAGTCCCATCGCACCAGTGGCGCCCCTAGAAGGGGCAGCTAAAGGTGAGGTCGATAAATATAATGTAAGCAAGCAAAAGCACCTTGTGTTACTAGAAGAGTATAACGTTTTTAAAGCGGCAAAAGCTAAATTCAACATAGAGATATATGATAAGACAGACAAGATCTTGGACGACGAGGTTAAGAAATACCTTGAACTGAATGAAAAAAAACTATCCGAAGTCCCGGCTAATCCAGACGTATTTGCTCTCTATTGCCACTGTCTTCTTTGGGATAAATTGAAGGATATGGAGAACAAAAGTTTATTAGAGGATGACATCGTTGCGATGAAGAATTGCTTAGAAGCCGCGGAATTGAGCATTATTTTCGATGTGGAAATTCGGTGGGATAGCGCTGCTTTTCCAGGGATAAATCCAAGCGTTTTCACGGAAAGTAAGGGGCGGCCGGTAAGCGTTGTCATAAAAACCAATGAGAAGGCGCCTTGCCTCAAGCCATTCACAAACTCTCCGTCCGCGGATGGCAATGCGACTCCTTCTGGTAGCGGTCTTGACGTTGAGCCTCCAAAAAGCCCCGCCAATTCCAAGGCAGACATCCCGTTCGATAAGCCGTAGTAATACTCAAGCTCTCGCTTAACTC
>JBAWZJ010000377.1:0-1996 GCA_037143085.1 Parachlamydiaceae bacterium
GGCAACGTTTGCCGAATGTTGTTTTACAGTTTCCGCCTGATCGCGGACTTCGCGAACAGCGAGCTCGAAAGCAGCCTTATTTTCTTCAAAAAAAAGTAAGAAATCGGTAGGGTCGAGCTGTACTAAAAGCTGCCCCTCTTCAACATAGTCAGTGTCGTCAACATAATACGCGATCACACTCCCCTCTTGCCTTGCAGTCAAAACGATCATGTTTCCGCCTACATAAGCATCGGGTGTTGCTTCGTGATCTCGGAAGAAAAACCACCAAATCCCATAGGAAAGGAGACCAATCACAAGAAAAATAAGAATCACATAACCTGTGATTTTATTTCGTTTTCCGTTCTTAGGTGGAGTTGCAACTGTATCGTCTTGCTTATTATTATTTTCCGTTATGATCAAAACCCACCGCCTAGAGCTCGGATAAGCGCTAGTTTTGCTTCCAAGCAATTTAAAAACGATTGAACTGAGATATCACGCATCTGCAGCCACACATTCTCATCGGCCAGCAGGTCTAATTTCGAGCTTAAGTGATGTTTCATACGATCCTTTGTGATCTGAACATTTTTCCATGCAATATATTCCGCGGTTCTTGCCGCGTGATAAATCTCTTTTGTCTTATCTAAACAGGTTAATGCATTCAACACCTCTTTTACTGCATTCAACAAAAGTTCTTCATACTCCGCGACAGCAATCACATAATCCTGGCAGCTAGCATCATACGCAGCCTGAAGAGCCCCCCCCTCAAAGATAGGGAGGTTAAATGCCGGACCCACAGATCCATAAAAGCTACTAGCCTGGAAGAAGTTTGAGGGAGTAATTGTTTGCAAGCCGGCAAACCCTAACAAGTTAATGTTTGGATAGAAATTTGCCCTAGCCACGCAAATTTTTCTAGCAGCAGCCTCCGCACGTCTTTCGCTCGCCCAAATATCAGCTCTGTGCGCTAGCAAATTCACAGGAAGAGATTCTGGAAGAGGGAACGGTTCCTCTGCATTCGCAGAAACATAGGCTGCTGTAAAAGCGGCAGTTTCGAGCGATAATGAGCAGTAATCTCTTGAGTTAAAGTCCCCTGCGATAAGAGCTTGCAATTCGTTCCGGCTAAGATTAACACCCAATAACAGTTGTTCAACATATTGATTGGTCAGCAAAATTCCTGTTTTAACATTATTGACATCCCATTCATTATCAATTCCATTAGAGCGCCTCTGATCTGCGAGGGCTATAAGTTTTTGTTGATTTTCAAGCAGCGCCAATGCAATCTCTTTTCTTGCCACCGTTGTCTGTAATTCAAAATAAGAAGAGGCTACAGCAAGGCTCAGGACAAGGCGAGAAAAATACATTTCAGCTTTTCTTGCCTCTACCTCATCTATCGCTGCATCGATGAGATTTTTGTGTTTTTTCCAAAAATCGAATTCATAGGCAAAATTCAATGACACTTCCGGTTGAGTGTATGTGAGAGGAAATTGAGGAGCTAAGCCAAATATGCCATTTTTGCTGTTTCTTAGCCGCGTATAGTCCCCTAGTGAATTAATGGAGGGATATAACGGAGATTGGGCCCCCATGCGCAACGCATTTGCAGCTCGAACGCGAGCTTCTGCAATAGTCATTGATGGATGCTGGATTATCGCTTGGTCGACAAGACTGCTCAATTGAGAATCATTGAACATAAACCACCACTCCTCCTGCACCCAATCATTGACGATCACTACCGATTGGTTGTTTTCTATCGCTTCCGTCAAAGAATATTGAGGAAGTTGCTTAAACTCAGGAAGCGCCGGATTAAACTGCGAGCAGCCAGAAAAAAATAACAAACTTATAATCGAAAAAAATCTACATAAAGTGCGGAGAATAGTCATTTGTTTTATCCGTTGAAAAACGGAGGGTATTAGGAAAAATAAATTTTCACAACAGAAAAAAACATGAGACAACGGATCAAGAATTTATACCAAAAGTAATTCAAAAATCAGCGCACTAAAAACGTCAACTTTCAGCTGGAACC
>JBAWZJ010000378.1:0-1981 GCA_037143085.1 Parachlamydiaceae bacterium
ATGGTTTTAATGCCAAATCCAGTGACTCAAGCGATCCGCTAGGTGCGAACGGAGAAAGCGCGTGTTGTGTATATGTCGCCCCAGGGGACACCATTGACCGCTGCAAAGTGTCGTGAGTTGGCGTCTTATGAGCATTTAGTTATCCTTTGCGGTCATTATGAAGGGGTGGATGAAAGGGCTCTGGAAAGCGATGTTGATGAAGAGATTTCCATCGGCGACTACGTTTTAACGAACGGGTGTCTGCCGGCGATTGTATTGCTTGATGCGGTCATTCGTTTTGTTCCGGGAGTCTTGGGACATGCGTCTGCTGCTAATGAGGATTCGTTTGAAGGGGGGCTTTTAGATTGCCCCCATTATACGCGTCCTGAGGTTTTTGAAGGGCGGTCGGTACCGTCAGTGTTGCTAAGCGGCAACCATAAAGATATTGAAGAGTGGCGTAAGGAGCAAGCGTTGAGTAAAACGCGGCGAGTGCGCCCAGACTTGATGAGATGAATTTTAGGAGAACAATGAAATGAGCAAATTAGCTATCGTTCAAAAGCTGGAGAAGAGACAACTGAAGCAAGAGGTCCCTTCTTTCCGTATTGGTGATACCGTGCGTGTCCATACGCGCATTGTCGAAGGGGAAAAGGAACGTATCCAGGTGTTTACCGGTACGGTCGTTGCCCGCAAAGGAGCAGGAGTTTCCGAAACATTTTCTGTCCACCGTGTGGCCTATGGCGAGGGGATGGAACGGGTATTCCTTTTTCACAGTCCACGGATTGTGAAGATTGAAGTGATGAAGGAAGGGCACGTTCGCCGCAGCAAGTTGTACTACTTGCGTGGAACTTCAGGAAAAGCGTCAAAAGTTAGAGCTCGTATTGGTATTCGTTCAGCCAAGAATAGCGCTGTTGATGTTGAAGTTCAAAGCGAAGAAGCTGCAAGTGCTTCATCAGCAGAGTAACCAGTTATCTGTAGATCCTGAGCAAGAGCGTCTTTATAATCTCAATAATTATGAGAGAGAGGCGCGTGCTCAGGGTTTTTCTTTCATCGCAGGAGTTGATGAAGCGGGACGTGGTCCTTTAGCCGGTCCTGTCGTCGCTGCTGCTTGCATTATCCCTGAAGGTCTTTTTTTTCTTGGTATCGACGACAGCAAAAAGCTGACGGCCCGGGAGAGAGAGCGTCTTTTTTCTGAAATCACAACATCACTTGATGTAAAGTTCTCTGTCGGCATAATCTCTCATGAAGATATTGACCGGGTGAACATCTATCAGGCGACAATTTTGGCGATGCTTCAAGCTATTGCCGGTCTTGAAATTGAGCCAGACTATCTTTTAGTCGACGGCATGGCATTGCCGCATCCAACGATTCCTTCACAAAAGATTATTAAAGGGGATGCCTTATCGCAGTCAATAGCGGCGGCTTCGGTTATCGCTAAGGTGACGCGAGATAGGATGATGGATGAATTTGATCGACAATGGCCTCAATATGGATTTAAAAAGCATAAAGGGTATGGTACAGCTAAGCATAGAGAAGCTATCGTTTCCCATGGTCCATGCCCAATTCATCGCCTTACCTTTGAACCGGTTAAAAGTTTTTTAAGTTGTGGATGATATTTTTTTGGAATCAGCCGTTTCACCATCTTTTTAGGAGAATAGGAAGATAATGACGTTCTTATTTTTTTGAGAAGAAGTCTACAAATCAAAAAATTGTTTCCTTTGGGAATGAATTTCCATACGTTATAACGGTTGGTCAAAAGTTCGGCAAAAGTCAGTCTTAAAAAATAAGGGATGATCATTTCAGAAGGGTACCCTTCAGCACGTTTTATAGGATATTCCAGTTTTTCTCGTTTCAGAATTCGCTCAGCAATATCATCACCAAAATAGGCAGGCATAGCAAGCCACACATTAGGTCTCATATCCACTTCAATGTAATATCTGCCAGAGCCGTCATATGCTTCTATACAAGTTGTGTTTGTAAAGCCATCAGCCCCGAGGGCTTTTCC
>JBAWZJ010000379.1:0-1974 GCA_037143085.1 Parachlamydiaceae bacterium
ATATTTCGCTTTGGGTTTACCGGGTAGATTTTGCCCGCAAAGCCCCCCTTTTGGAGATTATGGAGAAGAGTTGAGCCTACGGATCCCGGATCATCTTTTGCGCCGATCACGGCGACGGATGAAGGAAGAAATAAGGCATCGAGAGGTTGAGGATACTTTTCGATATAATTTTGGGAGGGATCAGTCCGATACACATCTTTTTTAGACATTGGTAAGCCTTAGGGTTTCAAATCTTATTTTAGCTTAACGCCCCTTTTTGCACACTTATTTCTTGATCATCGACATTTTATTACAAAACAAAAAACCACATAAACAATAATAATAATAAAAACAAATTTTAAACAATAAATGACACAATGTCGTTAAATTTTAATTATACAAATACAATACATTTCAAACCCTTAGACCTGGGATCCTGGGGTATACTAGAAAAGCCTGCAAGCTCAGATCATATTACAGAATTTTTTTTAAAGAGACAGGTGGGGAGCTCCTTTCAAAGCGGACAAAGGATTCTGTTCTTTTTCTTCTTTTGTTAATGGTTTCTTCTTAATCGTTTTGTAATTTTTTTTATACCCGTATATCCACTGTCAGTTATTCCACAACGCTCTTTTGTCCAACGCACATTACTTTCTTTAAAAAGTCGAAAATCATGCTTCTTGCCATTGCCAAAAGATGTACAAATAACTTTTTTCGATTTCTTATCTACAACTACTTGGCTTTTTAGGGTATGCCTTTTCTTTTTTCCAGAATAAAAATGCTTCTGCTTATTGTTCCTATTCTTTATCCGTTTTCTATTTCGAACCCTTTTTTTTTGGCCTCTCTATTGGACTTTCTGACGCATCTATAAAGACCACTTCGTATTCCATATCACTCTTTAAAAGAGCTTTACGGCCAGGCAAAGCAAAAGCAGAATGTTTAATTAAGGTATCTTCAATCCAGCGTATAATTTTGTATGCTACACTCTCGCTTATCCCATAATTTGTTGCTATGTGGAAGTAAGTTCTGTATTCTCTAATGTATTCGAGAGCCATCAGCAATTGATCTTCAATAGACAGCTTACTTTTGCGTCCTCCTTTAGCCTTCTTCTTTGCATCAGCTTCTCTCAAAATATCCAACATTCTTTTCAGAGTTGCTTTTTTAACTCCTGTCAACCTTCGAAACTGCTTTTCTGATAATTCTTTTATTTGATCGTATTTCATGATGTCCCTATTGAGACATCAGTTGTACGTTAAATTATTTTAAAACACCAGTTTTGAAAAAAGTCTATTGAATTTGAAACGAGCTCCGGAGTATTGCCTGCCAACTCTTCAGGAAGAGATTTTTTTCAAGTTCCTTTGCGACACATATGATCGGACCCATTATAAGGAAGAAGATTACGACTATTAAAGGGGTTGCGCCATGCAACCAACGCTAAGAGAAATCGAAAATGAGCATAAATTTATTTGGATAGCTTCTTGCACCCCGCAAACAGTTCACCATCGCGATAGAGCCATCGGCCACCCACTTTTTCAAAATAACTTTTTCGGTAAAAGAAAGATCCTTAGAGTCCTGGATGATATACGCTGTAAACGTAACAGTAGCCTCTTTTTCTGAGGTAGCAAGGATCTCGAGTTTTTCAAAAGAAGAACTTTTCGAAAATTCAGAAATGCTGCGTCTCCACGAAAGTGTGTCTTTAGAATAGTAAGGATTGGCTGGATGAGTGGTTTCCATAATGTAATCGGGAAAATTTAACGCGTAAGCGGAATACCTCGACCGCATCAACTCAAGTGGACGCATTGGCAACTTTCCCTCATGAAATAGTCTGCAGCACTGATCGTATTCTTTTTGACTGCAACATGGACAGAGTTTTTTCTTACTCATAACCTATTCAAAACCATTTTTATTTATAAGGGATATTCACCATTAACGATTGAATTATCAGAATACGAGGAACCACATATCAGTATACTTTGAACAGATTATTTAAATATATAC
>JBAWZJ010000380.1:0-1969 GCA_037143085.1 Parachlamydiaceae bacterium
ACATTACGCTGAATGCGTTTGGATAACGCTTGGGCTAGTTTTTGTTGAAACGCTTCTTGCACTGGAACAGCAGTAATGACACGCACATTGCTGATTTTCTCTAATAGTTCTTCATAGTATGCAACTCGTTTTTTTTCGAAAATTTGAATTACTCGAGTCTCTATTGTATCTAAATAAAAAATGCTATCTTCTCGCGCCCATTTTTCAACCATCCGATCTTGTGTTAAACCCTCCTTAAGGGCGATATAACGTCGCATAGCTAATGTACGAAAATTTGGAGAACCGCACAAACAAATGAGATCGTTAGCGCTAGCAAAATTGTGGGAGTCTGGATGGCATTTGCCTGGAGAAATAAAAGATCCTCCTCCAAATGTGAAAAGATGGATTTTTTGTCTTTCTTGGTGGGTCAGCAATTCAATAGCGTGCTCACAAATAATCGCACCCATGCTATGAGCAAAAACAATTACTGGTACAGTTATACTGTTTTCATTAGATAAGAGGAGTAAATGCTTTAAAAACTTCAGTGCTAAGTAAACAACAGGGGTATCAATACCGATTTTAAGAAGAGCACAAACTCCTAAATCATCCAACCATCCTAACATGTCATTTGGCATCGATAGTACTTGCTCGCCGCCTGTCAAGGTTGAGATCAAATTAGCGGATTTTAACGCATTCTCTTTCGGATTCCAAACACCATTGATAAATCCCCAGATACATTGATTTTCTCGTTTTTCTCCGACGATTCTCATGAGTGTGTCTATTTTACCTTCTAATGGAGGTAACCCATCTGCAGGCATATGGATATTCCACATGGTGTAGGTGGGTCGAGAGCGGATATAAATACTATCATCATTTTGATGAACGAGAACGCCATCCAAACGATGTGTTGAAATCCATTCGATAACTTCTTCTTTTGAGAGAAGGGCATTGTTCCCTACTAAGTATAGATCTTTACCTCGACTACTTTCTATATGAGCATAAATTTTAGGCAGAAGGATAAATTTTTCACTACCTGAAGGAAAATATCCACAAGATTTTTCTATTGAAACGATCAGGTGATCAAACTCCTCCTTAGAAAAAGAATTTATTTTTTTTCCTAAAGGAATTGAGAGAATAGAAGCCAAATGAGAAGCATATCCTTCAGGATTTTCTGGCTGATAAAGTTTTCCAATTGTCTGTAGCGTTGAGGTTGAATATTTTTTCGTTCTTACCAAGTCTATTAGAGCCTTCCTTCCCTGTTGAGAAGAAGAAAAAATAGCAAATCCCGTATAAGATCCAATAGATCCGTTTTTTCTAGCAAAATGAGAACGACTTCTGACCAATCCAGGGTTATTTAAACGCCAGGCAAGACTTCCTCCTTGTGCAACATATTTATTTCCCAAAAGATCAAAGTAGAAAATGACCTCTTCATCATAAGCAAAGGCAGACTTAAACATACCAATGAATCCTTAACTGTATCTTCAATAATTGAACTTTCATATAATACGTTCCTATATTTTTTCTCACAAACAGATTCAAGTTTTGCCTTCTAGAATTGCACTTTGATGTGTCAAGGCGCGAAGAATTGAATCCAAAACATCATCAAGATGCTTACCAACATCTTCGCTTAGGAAGCGTAGAACCATGTAACCATTCTGCTGCAATAAAGCATCTTTACGTCTATCCCGGCGATAGGCATTGGCGTCAGCCAGATGCTGTGCACCATCAAGTTCAACCGCAAGACGTGCGTCGGCACAAAGTAAATCAACCTCCATTTGACTTGAAATATCGAATGGAATTGACAATAGAGCGTTAAGATGAAATCTTCCTGCCGTCTGAGGTAATGTTTCAAGACGACGATAAAGAAATGCTTCAGTGGCACTTCGAGCCCGATCGACGCCCTCTGCATCAGCATGCATAACCGAAGCCACTTGAACAAAGAGATTGGCCAGTGGCATATCCACACCATCGGAAATCAAACGCTTAATAC
>JBAWZJ010000381.1:0-1962 GCA_037143085.1 Parachlamydiaceae bacterium
ATGTTTTCCTGAACTACATCTTCAATATTCCGACAAAAGGGTTTTCCGGAAATATCCTTAGGACCGCAGATTATTTAAATCGGGTTTCTTCCGTATCAGCAGGATTTGTCTCTCTTGCAAGCCTTTCTGGAGATACTCTTGAGGATGCTTTGAAAACGGTTTCTCCAGCAAGGAATGCATTCCCGGTTTTTGCTTCTCAACAGATGGGGTTCAGTTTAAGTAAAATGGTATCGCATCATTTGTTCGATAAGCGTCTGTTTGAGTCTGCCGATATCTCTTGTTGTAATACGTTATGTGATTCATTTACTCTATGGGCTGGAGGCTTTTTTGAACGATCCGATGTTGCTTCAGAAAATCAAAATCCAGAATATAAATTCAATTCTGAAGCTGGGATGATCGGATGTGACTACAAAATCAATCCAGATATATTAGTTGGAGCCGGTGCGGGGTATGGATACACATCTTTATCCGAAAGCGGCGACAAAGGGAGTGCTTCTGTCGATTACTATTTTGGTACGTTATATAGCAATGCCGACTGCGATTGTTTTTATGTGGAGTCTGCGTTGTGGGGGATTTTCCATCAAGCACACAACAAAAGGCACATCTATTTTCCTGGTTTTGACGCGTATGCAAAAGGGAATTTTAATGGTTGGCAATGTGTGCCTCATATTGGCTTTGGCATTAAAGCTCCATTCTCTTGGGTTGTCGTAGAGCCGTTTATTGCTTTTGACTGGGTTGTTAACTGGGAAGATGATTTGGATGAACATGGAACAGATTCATTTGATATTCAACAGAAGGCATTAACGACATCGCTGCTGCAAAGCCAAGCGGGCGTTCGCTTTTACAATGAATTTTTTTGCTCTTGGGGGATTTTCGGAGCTAAAGAAGAGGTTAGCTATCTTAATAGAACATTATTTGGTTCTGGAAAGGTGAAGGCCGCGCTTATTGGATCGCGTGACTACTTCTCCCTAGACGCTTTCTCAAAGACGCAAAATCTGGTAGGCTTAAACATAGAACTGTTTGTTAGACCAGAATGTCTTTCAGGTTGTGTCTTGAGTTTGGATTATGATGGAGAATTTGGATCTGAACTAGAGTCTAATTTGGCAATCCTCAAAATTTCATTCGATTTTTGAATCATGTTCGGTATATCCACAATCCCATTTTTCCCTCAAAAGGGAGCCCCGATAGTTTGATGCGCGGCGGCTCCTTTTGGAATTCATCCCAGCTCATCTTTTTCTCTCTAAATGAAAAAACGAGATCTTTTCCTTTTTTGATGTCGCCTCGAAAATAATGGGAATAAAGATAATCCCAAATTTTTTCTGAGTGGTACCCCTCATCGATCGGATTTTCATTGTAACTGTCTAGCAGCTCGTATTCGAGTTGTGTTTTGTCAATCTCTACAGTATTGAATAATGTGCCAAGCCCAAAGCCTATATAACGGTGGGGATTTTCTGAAGAGCAGATCACATGGTACCCTCGGGATTCCCCAACAGGGTGTTTGGCTACATATTCTTTAATGTTGGAGAAATAACAAATATCGCCCTTTTTAACATCCCGCTCACTGCTGATTTCTCGGCGGGTAAGTAGGCGAGAGAGAGGGGATGAGACATCTCCTGATAAATACAAAGGATTTGCTGACTCAGCTCCAAATAAGAGATCGAATTTTTCAGGCCCAAGGGTACTGCAAAGTCCTTTATAAATAGCCAATAGGCAAAGAGTGCCGCAATCTAAAAGGCTAAGACCACTTTCAATTTTTTCTAGAACCTCAGATGGATGAACTTCTTTTTTTATTTTAAAAGAATGCGTTTTGATCGTTGTCGAACTTTTTGGATCGACAACTCGGGATACACTCTCTTCTGGCGCTAGACCATGGAAAAAAGCACCATCTGCAATCAATTTATTGAGAAATTCTGTTTTTCCATGTCGACAAAGATGTTTATAATAAGCCGTGGCGTACCAGAT
>JBAWZJ010000382.1:0-1959 GCA_037143085.1 Parachlamydiaceae bacterium
CTTATAGTACTTAACCATAGGCTCTTATGTATAGCGCCTTCAGCGCTTCAAAAAACACAAAACACTATGCTTTAACCGAAAAGGTAAGAAAACCGTTTTTTAAATTAATTCAACTAAATTGTATGGCTATTGGTTTAACTTCGTCCCATTAGTGTTTTTTGTTAACGCTCCTTTTAGTGCAGCTTTCCGAGAGTCCGCAGCATCGATAGGTGTGCAGGACCAAATTATTAAAGGTCAAACCATTTCCTGACCTTTTTTATAGTTCTTTTTCAAAATGCTGGTAATCTCTCCTATCTGGATAGTCTTCCCACCCATCTCCTCCCCAATTCCAGCCATGCTTTTTAAAGACTTTATAACAAATACTGTCTCTGTTGATAAGTCCAGGGACTACTTCGACTCTTTGTAAATAAGCAGTTCCAGACTCTGGCAAGACTAAATCACCTTCTACAAAAGGATTGAGTTTTGGATTAATATCGATAGCAGTACCATAACTGTGCAAAGAAAACTCATCAGGAATACCAGTAATCGTTCTTGAGCAAAATGCTGAACTATTGTTATCTTCCATCGACAAATCATCATTTGCTTGATAGGCATCAATCAATAACATTTTTTCAATCGGAAATTTAGCTATAAAGAGTTCCTGAAAAATCTCAATCAATTCATTAGCAACATCTTTGTGAACAACTAACTCTCCTACATGAATTTCGTCGTCGAAGCTCCAATGAGATATGGTAATGTATCGCAAATTGGTTAGAGGAATAGGATTGTTTTCTTTCCAAGAAAAAACCATCCTATCTTTGATTTCTTCCGTAATATTTGATTCACTTGATACAAATTCAGCTTGGAGTGAACACATAACACCTACAATAAGAAAAACTGACACTATTAATCTGGGCATAAAGATACCTGTTGAGAAATTTTTAGAGCAAGTATATGAAAACCAGAAAAACTGTTCCAATCAAAAGTTCTGAATGCGTCTCTCCACCTCCAAAACGACAGGGCCTCAGGAAACTGAGGCCCTTTTTCATATTTTAATCAGGGCATCTAACACATATTCAAAGAAAATATTCTCTTCTACTTCCCTTGCTTGCTGATAGTTTATTCCTTCATAGGAACTTAGTGTCGGACTTTCTTTTTTGACAGTCTGTAAAATTGTAGCGGCATGTAACCCAAAATCTTTTGCCACCCGAAATAACACAGCAGTTTCCATGTCATAACTTGCAGGCTTTGAATTCCGATTCAATTGTTCTAAGATAGTCTGCAGCCGTTTATTTCTTTCAGGTGAGAATTTATCGGGAGATCGGAGACCGTGGTAATTTTCTAAATGATGGCAAATTCTCATTTCGTAGAGGATGTTTTTATCTTGAGCAGTTGTTACTAATGATTCGATAATCTTAGGTGAGGCCCATACAGATTTTCCCCACTCGTTTGGGTCGACTCCACTTTGAAGATTGAAACCATATAAATTATCGCTTTCATCAATAATTTTGACTAAATAAGCATCTGATTCAGGAGGGCGTTTCACATCATCTGAGCCATATCGAACAATGTATTTTGCACCAGCTACGAAAAGTTCTGTAAATAGAAGTCCTGAACCCGTACCAACTGAAGCGCATCCTACAAATACTTTTTTTTCTTTGTAGTCACCGATGACAACAAAAGGGCCCCAAGCACACTTATGCATCTCACGATTGCTAAGCTTTTCAGAAAGTCTTAAAGCCCGTTCATAATTTGAGCAGACGATACCTTTTTCTGGAACGGGGTACTTCACAAAGAGGCAATCCTCTAACGTAAGATAGATTTCCTTATCTGTTGTTTCGGTTGCATGCACGTTCATTAATCGTATCGATATCACAAAGGTTACAAGTAGAAATAGGCGTTTCATTAGAAAATCCTCATTTAATTTTTTCGTAAAGGATAGAACAAAAACTCAATCTTTTCCAATCAAAAGTTCTGAAT
>JBAWZJ010000383.1:0-1950 GCA_037143085.1 Parachlamydiaceae bacterium
ATATCACTGTTGTTATTATAAACTTTTTTATTTTTCTTGTCAACTTTTTTTGTAAATCGGTGAGTTTCTTCTTGTAATATAAAATAGTTTCTTGTAGACTCCTTTTTTTAAACTTTAGGTTTTGTGATTTTATGTACGATTTTTGCGAATTAAATTATGCCGATCTGGCCACTCTTCTTCGGGATCAGGGAGAAAAAGAATTTCATGCACGACAGTTGATCGATTGGGTTTATAAAAAAGGGGTGCTCGAGTGGAATGGCATGAGCAACCTAAGTAAAGACTTACGCACGAAACTTGCATCGTTGATTAAACTTCCTGTGTTGGAACTTGTTAAGATTCAAGACTCTGAAGATCTTGAAACATTTAAGTTTCTTTGGAAGCTACGAGATGGGCGTTTAGTCGAATCAGTGCTCATCTGCTCGGGTTCACGACGCACCGTTTGTGTTTCTTCACAAGTCGGTTGTCCTGCAAAGTGTGCTTTCTGTGCCTCCGGTAAAGATGGATTTGTCCGCAATCTACGCCCTGCAGAAATCGTCGAACAAGTTATTCAGATCAATGCATGGTTGATGAAAAAAGGGGAGTGCGTCTCTAACGTCGTCTATATGGGGATGGGAGAACCTCTAAAAAATTATGACCCTGTAGTAAAATCGATTAAATTTCTAAGCGATCCAGAATTGTTAAATTTCTCTCAGCGACGCATCACGGTATCAACCGTTGGTATCGTTGAAGGAATCAAACGTTTGTCTGAAGAGGGACTTAAGGTTAATCTCGTTTTGTCGCTTCATGCTCCGAACCAAAAAGTTAGATTAAAGATCATTCCTTACGCCAGGAAGTACCCTCTTGAAGATATCATCGAAGCGATGGATGAATACTCTAAAAAGACTAAGCGAGATATCACTTATGAGTATATTCTTATAGCAGGCATCAACGACCATCCAGACCATGCTCATGAGCTATCTCACCTCCTTCATGGAAAACAATGTACCGTTAACCTTATTCCTTACAATCCCGTTGCCGGACTCCGCCTTCACCGCCCTGACAAAAAAGCTGTGAAGCAGTTCCGTAGTGTTCTGTTTGGCTCCAAAATCGTCAACACCTGTCGGTACACAAAAGGGGAAGATATTGCAGCAGCTTGCGGTCAGTTAGCTATGCAAGAATTGGAAACTCCGGCTAAAATGAGTGTTTTAGCTGTAGATAACCAAAAGACCGGTGATTGCACAGCTTAAAATCCGCCTTAAGCTCTAGGGAGTGTACCTAAAAGATTGCTTCGTCGAATTTCGGGTTCTTTTGAGCCTCTTTTCGACAGAAGAATCTTTTAGGTTCACTCTCTAGTACGTTGTTTCACTTAAATTGATAGTTTTGGCGCCGTCCAACCCATCAATTTAAGTGAAACAGTGTACTAGCAAGGGCGAAGGCGAACCTTAACACCTGCTGCAACACATATGTTTAACCGCGATAACTTAGACACTTTTCCAACGCAACCGGGCGTCTACCTTATGAAAGGACGTGACGGAGGTGTTTTGTATGTCGGTAAAGCGAAAAACCTAAGACAGCGGGTCCGTCAATACTTCCTTCCCGGAGGAGATGGACGTCTAATGATCCCCTACCTTATCTCCAAGGTGGAATCAATAGACACCATTGTTGTTTTCTCCGAAAAAGAAGCGTTGCTCCTTGAGAACACATTAATCAAACAACACAAACCACGTTATAACGCTCTTCTAAAAGACGATAAATCGTATATAGCCCTAAAGATCAATAACAAACATGCGTGGCCCATGCTCTCGCTTGTACGTTATAAAGGCGCGCCAAAACCCGATGGAATCTATTTTGGCCCTTACACAAGTGCCGATGCTGCTAGACAGACGCTTGATCTCCTTCAACGAACATTTCCCCTGCGTGAATGCTCAGACAAAGAATTCGCCCGACGAACACGCCCCTGCATCCTCTATG
>JBAWZJ010000384.1:0-1948 GCA_037143085.1 Parachlamydiaceae bacterium
ATTCAATCCCGGCGCTTTTTTTGCTTCGCATGGAACGGCTGCAATTCCCGCTACAATGGTTGAACAAATTAAAGATAATTTGGCACATGGAGATCAAGTCAGCCTCGTCGGCATTCTATTTCAGATCATTCCGTCTAATATTTTAGAGGTGTTTAATGGTCAGATGCTTGGGTTGATTTTTTTCAGTCTTCTTTTTGGTTACGCCATTTCAAAGATAGACTCTCAACCTCAATCAATAATCTTTAACTTCTGGCAAGGAATTTTCCAAGCTACATTAGTGATTACAGATTTGGTGATGCATTTTCTCCCAATAGGAGTTTTTTGCCTCGTTGCCAAGTCTTTTGCAACTTCCGGAATCGCCTCACTTCATTCATTAGCTATATTTTTCATTACAGTAATTTCAGGTTTGGCTGTCTTCATGCTTATTGCATTACCCCTACTTTTAAAATTCATTGCGGGTGTCAATCCATTTTTACATATCAAGGCAATGGCTCCAGCTCTTATTACGGCATTTTCAACTAGCTCTTCATCCGCGACTCTTCCTGTGACAATCGAGTGTGTCGAAAAACGAGCTGGCGTGTCAAACAGGATCTGCAGCTTGGTTATCCCACTAGGAACCTCTGTTAATATGTCCGGTTCAGCTCTTTATGAATGCGTTGCTGCGGTTTTCATTGCCCAAGTTTATGGTATTGAATTATCTTTAGCCACTCAGTTTAGTGTCCTAATATTGGCTCTAGTCACATCAATAGGAATCGCAGGAATTCCTTCTGCTAGTATCGTTGCTATTATTGTGATTCTTAAAGCAATAGGATTGCCGCCGGAGGGGATTGGTTTGTTATTTGCTGTTGACCGTATTTTGGATATGTGCCGGACCACAGTTAATGTTTTTAGCGACAGTTGTTGCGCCGTTCTAGTAGCAAAATCAGAGGGGGAGAAAGACGTCCTTGTGAATTCCTCTTTTGATGCTATTTAAAATTGTTTATTAGAACGGAGAGTTTTTCGTTGTGTGGATACGCATAACTAAAAACTAACAAAGTTTTGTTTCTTTTACGGAAGTCGTTTTGAACTCTTCAATCGCTACTTGCGCTTCAATAGCCCCACCCCCACCTCCTGAACTTTATCCCATTAATACCATTGACAATCCTTCTTTAAGAAGTGTCGATGTAGAATATCGTGATAAGCCTCCTTTCGACACCAATAAAGCTGCGAAAAAGATACAGGCGGTTTGGCGAGGATTTTATGTCCGACACGTGGTTGTTTTACGTCACGAACTAGGTCTATGTTTAAAAGACAAAATATCTTTAGAAATCTTAGAAGCTTCGGTAAAGGGGCTTACAGATGAGATTCGACAATTTGCAAAAAATCATGAGAATCAAGGAAAAAGTCGCGACTTACGTTCAATTCCAGGATGGATCGAGTGGCCCGAAAAGGAAGAAGAACTAGAACTTGTCATCGACACAAAACAGCGGATAAGCCAAGGGGGAGTGAAGGATGTCTATAAAGCGCATTTACTAAGTATTAAAAAACAAAAGAACTTGAGTCGATATAAAATTACATGGAGTCCAGGCGTTGTCGCTCGTTGTTTTTTAGTGAGCAACAAAAAATCTATCATCACTGCAATCTCTATCCACCAAATGATTTCAATCGGTTTTCCTGAGGCCGAAATTGTAACTCCACCAAAAGTTCGTTTGCCGAAAGAATTGCAACATCAACGAGATGCTGACTTATTAGAAATGAAACAATCTTGGTGTAATGGCGATCTTTTCGATGCCTTAATTACAGGGAAAATCCCATTGAACTTTTTAAAAGATACCGAAACTGTCCCCTTTCTCGATCAACATCCGATAAAGAGCAAGATCCAATTATGTAACATGCTAATGGGTGTAGCAAGAGCCTTGGCGTTTATACATGAGATTGGAGCTATCCATGGTGATCTAAGGGCTGAAAA
>JBAWZJ010000385.1:0-1945 GCA_037143085.1 Parachlamydiaceae bacterium
GTCGTAGAGTACACAAAGCATAATCGCCTAAATTAGAATTGCTGTTTGTAGTCAAACATCCATGCAGATTGCTACAAACCGCGTTATCATGCTATTTCTAATCATCTAAGAAAGTGAACACTATGGTTAAAATTATCGCCTTAGCGAATCAAAAAGGGGGTGTTGGGAAAACCACATCCACCATCAATCTTGGATATGCATTGTTACAGCGGCGGAAAAACGTACTTGTTGTGGATATGGACCCCCAAAGCAGCCTCACTATTTACTGCGGCCTTGATCCGAGGGTTTTGGAACAGCAACAACGCACTGTGTACTGGTCGCTTATGAAGGAAAAGGATATGGAGGATATCGTGATCCCTGGAAACCCCGCCGTCGTAGCATCAAGTATACATTTGGCAAGTGCCGAGCCAGAACTGATTACGCTCTGGGACAGCGCCACCGTCCTTCGTGACAAGTTAAACAGCATTAAAAACCAATATGACATCATTCTCATTGATTGCCCACCGTCCTTGACTCTCCTCACCATCAATGCATTAGCCGCCGCTGATAGCGTCCTCATTCCCGTCAAAACCGATTATCTTTCCATAATGGGGATTCCTCTCTTGCTCGATACCGTCGAGAAAATGCAAAAACGTACCAATACCCGACTTAAAGTTTTCGGAGTACTCCCCACCATGTTCAACAGCCGCAACACACATGACAATGACTGTTTAAATGATCTCCGGCAGTCTTTGGAACCACGCATCCATGTCTTTGACCCCGTGAAACGTTCGACCAGTTTTGACCGCAGCGCGGCGGAGGGTAAATCCACACTCGAATTGTCCCCGGAAACACCTGGAGTCGAAGTATATAACTCATTAGCCGAAACAATTATTGCTTATGAAGCATAAAAATAAATCTTCATCTTTAATGGGTAAATTGCGGCCTGACGTTTTTTTTGGGACTTCCCCTGACTTGCCAAAAATTGTTGAGCTAGACTTGGACGATATACGTCAGAATCCAGATCAGCCGCGTAAAACATTTAATGAGAGAGCTTTACGAGATCTTGCCAGTTCTATTGATAAGCATGGCCTTATTCAACCGATTACAGTCAAGCAAGAAGATGAGAGCCGCTATCTTTTAGTAGCCGGAGAGCGCCGCTATCGCGCTCACCTATTATTGGAACGTCGAACGATACCAGCGATCATCACAAATGGAAACGTAGACGAAATAGCTTTAATTGAGAATATTCAACGAGAGGATCTTAATCCTTTGGAAACAGCCGAAGCTTTTCAGCAAATGCTTGATCGCTACAATTATACCCAAGAAGAATTGGGCAAGGTAATCGGCAAAGCGCAAAACACTGTAAGCGAGTTTTTGAAGCTCAATAGCTTACCCCAACAGATCAAGCAAGATTACCGTGTATCATACGATACTATAAGTATCACCAAATCAGTGCTTATTGAAATAACAAGGCTCAAAACGCTCGAAGAACAGCTAAAAATTTGGGAAGAGGTTAAACGAGGAGGGTTGACCGTTCGGGTAGCCCGTGCCAAAAAAAGTGGTGCATCTCCAACACCTTCAATATCGCCGACAAATAAGTCCCTTGTCGCCGGGAGGAAGTTTGTCCGAACACTGAAAGAACTCCGAACTGAAGATATTACCATCAATCAGGATGCCCGCATCGAACTACTGTCGATTCGTCATCAAGTTGACATTATCCTCGAAAAAATCTGTTCTAACGAGACCCATATCATGATCGATAAGGAGGAAACCTAGTAGAACCTGTCAAAAATTTAAGTTGAACAACTTAGAGAAATAAATGTATGGTGTTTTTATGCACACGGAATCACACCATCCTTCCTACTTTAGAAAACTTGAACTGATTATTTTTTGACAGCCACTTAGCATAAATTTAACGACAAAATTCGCCTTTTTGTTGGCACTTGTGTTCTGTTGTGTACAT
>JBAWZJ010000386.1:0-1943 GCA_037143085.1 Parachlamydiaceae bacterium
TCAATACAGCTAGCTTTACGATCGTCGAATCCCGGGGCTTTGAAGCAGCTAAAAAATCCAACTTTCAACAAGAAGCAGTATCTACTGCTTCCAGTTGAAAGAGGATAATCTAGAAAGCGCGCATAAATTTTACAGGGATAGCTTTAAATTGAACCGATTATACCGAATGTTTTTCAATAAATCGTCTTATTTTATAATGCTTCTGTCTATCGTTTTGGCGTCTCAACCGTTCATGTTATTTTCAATTTATGATGTCGCCATCTGTGCTATCTTTCAAGATGAAGCCCCTTTCCTAAAAGAATGGATTGAATTCCATAAATTGCAAGGAGTTCAGCATTTCTATTTATACAACAATAATAGCACAGACCACTACTTAGAAGTTCTTACCCCATATATTTCATCGAATAAAATCACACTCGTCGAATGGTCATTTAGTTATGAATATGCAGAGTATGAAAAATGGCAAGAAATTCAAACAGGCGCCTATATGAACTGTATGAAGAAACACCAGAAAGATGCCAAATGGATTGCAGTTATCGATATTGATGAATTTTTATTTTGTCCTGACGGAAAAACACTTCCAGAATTTTTACAGTCTTACACCAATTACGGAGGAGTTTGCGTTAACTGGCTAAAATTTGGAACATCAGGCATTGAAGATATTCCAGAAGCAACTTGCATGATTGAATTATTGATTCATTGTTCAGAACAACATCATTATGACAACTTGATGGTTAAATCTATCGTTCAACCAAAAAGAGTTGTCAGCTGCGCTCATGCCCATAGCTTCAATTATATTAAACCTTACTTTGCCGTTACTCCGGATCGTCGCCGCATTAATGAAGCTCGAACCAAAATAAATGATATTTCAAAAATTTGCATTAACCACTATTGGACACGTACCGAGAAATATCTATTTTCAAATAAAATTCAAAGCAGGCAAAAACGACGCCCCCAATTTACTACAGATAAAATCATGCAGATGGCTATCGATTACAATCAATGCGTGAATAATGTAATTTTGAGGTACGTTGATGAACTGCGTATAGCTATGGAATTTGAAACAGCGAAATTATCAAAATAATAAACATCTTGGAAAAGACCTAACACTCATGCTCACTTTCGAGATTATTTTCTTTAGCTTGCTGTTATTTTTTGCTGAAGGGCATGCATCCCTAAAAATTCAAGATCTTCCATCTACAATTATTAGAGGACCTGATGCCGAATTAGATCATCCCGAAGGATGTGCATTTAGCCCTTCAGGAGACTACATTGCAGTAGCTAATCTCTTTAATGATTCGGTTACCTTCTACCGTCGAATTGGTCATGAAGGCGTTCATTACGAAACAACTCCCTCATTTTCGATTAAAGGCACTAATTCTAAACTTAAAGGCCCGCATGACGTAGCATTCTCCCCTGATGGAAATTATATCGCGATTGCAAATCGAGGAAACCACTCAATAACCATACATAAAAAGAACACTATAAAAAACACCTATAGTATTTCCCCTGTGGCAGAAATTAAAGGAAAAAAGTCTCAACTTCAAGAACCAAATTCGGTAAGATATTTGCCTTCAGGGGGTATGATTGCCGTTGTTAATGCATCCTCTAATACGATTACGTTTTATCGCTATCAGAGAGAACGTTATGATCAAAAACCTTACCAAGTGATTCAGAACACTCAAGATGTATTATGGAGACCTAATGGGGTAGACATCTCTAATGATTGTAATTTTTTAGCAATAACAAGCCGGAAGACACATGCAGTGCTTATTTATCAAAGAGTCCCTAATTCTGCAGATACCTATACAGATTATCCGATCCAAATTTTACAAGGATCTGAAAGCAACTTAGTCGACACACATTCATTGTGTTTCCATCCGAATAATCCCTGCGTATCCGGTTGTCACATAATCCAACTTGAGCTAGATTAAATGCTTGGA
>JBAWZJ010000387.1:0-1940 GCA_037143085.1 Parachlamydiaceae bacterium
TAATATTAGTGCCAACACTAAGTTCATGAACGCCTGCAAAGCATGAAAAGACCCATTTAGCTGTTGGATTTTGAGTAGGTTTTTTCTTCATATCAGGGAAGAACATTTCTTTTTCACGAAGCCTGGTTCTGATTAAGTGCTCAAGCGCGGCATATATCATGAGCGAGCAGGTCATCACCATTAGCAACGCCTCGATGCGTTCTGGCTTCTTTAAAAATAATGAGGAGGTTAAGAAATCGGGGCTTTTTAAAAAACGGAAGCCCCGCTCAACCGCCTGTTGGGATTTATAATGAGATAAAAATTCATCCATTGTCAGTTTATTGCCAATGTCATTGGTTGCAATGATAAAACAGCCAATCTCATCTTCTTTCGTTTATTTTTTTTGTATACTGGTGGCCAATTGCCCTGATACTTGGTAAGTTTTTTCACCTTCTGCATCCTGTTTAGGACGACCTCGACCTTGATGAACAACGTTCTCTATGATTTTTTTGTCAAAAACCTGAACATAGTCTTGCTCTTTCAGCCACCGTTCCAAGGCTTTTTCAGCATCTTGATCACAGGCAAAGGTCTGCCGACAGAATTTGTTGAATGACTTCATTGATTGCTCAGTGCTTTTTAGTATGTTTTTATGTAACGTGTGTCGCTCTCGTTTGGTGGCTTGTGCACTACGAATAAATAACCACTTTTGCGCTACACCGCCATAATTTGAATCTACCCATGCACCAGAATATCCCTCGCAAAATGGCACGAGAGACAACTGACTTTGATTTTTTATCAAATTCTTTGCCTCAACTAGCTTTTGTGGGACGCGTGTAATAAAAAGCTGTCCCTGTTCCTGAAGGACTTGTATTGTCTCAGCCACATACAAGGCTGCATCAGCAACGAGGTATCGGCTTCTTTGCGCTGCTTTTAAACTACTTACATGTGATTTAACGATTTTTTTAAAGCCTTCGCTGTCATTGGTATTTCCACTGCAGGCTTGCATGTAAACAGGGATGCCTGCTTGATTTTCAGTAATGAGGTTCAAGATAACTTGATTTAAATCAGGGCGATGATCTCGACTGTATCCTTTGGTTAATCGAATCGCATTCGTATCTGATTCAGCATCGTATTCCCCGTCAACGTGAAAGCTGGTTGAATCTAGATGCACGGTATTGCAAGGCAAACCTAAGCGAAGAACGACTTTTTCTGATAAATCTTGATACAGATCCGAAACACCGTGTTCATATAGCTTATCCAAGCAGCGCCCCAGCGCATCGTCATTGATATGCTCTGGTTTGATTCCAGCACCCAATAGACGTTCAATCGGTTTATCTGCAAAATAATCGGGAAACATATGCAAGGTTCGGCTAACAAAGCCGAGGCCATTTAATATCATCGCAACGAGCAGTTGCCCATAGCTAATATGTCGATGATCAGACTGATTGGGAAACTGATTATCGATAAATTCAGCAATTCCAAGTTCCTGACATAGGGCGGACACAAGACCAAGATGGTCAATGGATTTGGATGTGTAATCTGGCTGGTTCACTTTTCTTTCACCAAAAGTGAGTAATAGATCAAAAACACGGATCTGTGTCAAGATTTTTTTGAAAAAAAACAATACCAATCACTATATTGATCTCAAATCGGCCAAAAAGATCAGCAATGTTCACGTGCAGTAATAGATTCCCGCTCGCGAGAGTCGGCTTCGAATATGGTCAGTGCTGGCGGGAACGACGAAATCAAGAATTCAGGTGCGGAATGACGGATGAACAATCACTTATCACGGTTATCAACTGTTGTTTTGTGTCTCGGTCAACTGTTTATCGGCGGTGCTCACGCTCAAACGAAACCATTGCCTACGGTTGCGGCTAACGAGGTAGATGAGGGGAGGGTTACTATTATTTGGATGGCGAGCGACGGTACAACTTATAGTGATTCTGAGAGCTGTCGGAAAC
>JBAWZJ010000388.1:0-1936 GCA_037143085.1 Parachlamydiaceae bacterium
GCGGATTGAGATCCCCTCCCCCTTTCTTTTTAAGCAATTTTTCTGCCTTTTTCGTCCAGATTGCGACAGCTTCATCGCCCTCTAGAACGGACAACCATCCAAGGGAGTTTTGCTTTTCATGCTGCATCACAACAATTTCACTGCACAGCAGATGGTCAGCACGATATCGATTCTTTGTCTCGCGGCAATCGACCATAGGGTCGCTGAAGCCACCGACGTGACCAGAAGCAACCCACACTTTGGGGTTCATCACGATGGAGCAGTCAACACCGACCATTTCGATCAAATTGCCGTCCGGACCGAGTACAGGAGCCCGAACGACATCATGCCACCATGCGTCCTTAACGTTTCGTTTTAGTTCAACACCTAAAGGGCCGAAATCCCAAAACCCGTTCAATCCGCCATAGATCTCTGATGATTGAAAAATAAATCCTCGTCGCTTGCATAGGGCAACGAGCCGTTCCATTTTATTTCCTACTTTTATGTCTGACATGAGTCCCCTCCAAAAAAAGAGAATGATACCAAAAAGGATCTATAGAAGGCAAAACAAATGCCAATTTTTGAATAAATGATTGAAAAGCTTTTTCAAGCAACAAAAAAACTTGTAAAGAAAACTAAAATTCTTGTTAAATCGACCTCAATTTACCTAAAAATACAGGTACCCCATTGAACAATATCCATCAAAACTTAGCCACGTCCATTCACGATAATGCAAAACAACTATTAAAATTTAAAAAAATTGAATCGACAATTCAAGAACAAGGAAATCTTGTTTACACAGGAAGCTATGCACTCAATTTGATGACATGGAACGACATTGACATGCAAATTATCTTTAAAGATGATGTTAAACCGATTGATGGGATGACAAAACTACATAACCTTTTTATACGAGACCCCGAAACGCTCGAATCTCAAATAATTATTTTTCAAGGAGACTATAAACCGAAAATGCCACGAGGCATCTATTTGGGAATAAAAATAAATACCCCTCAATGTGGAGGGGTTTGGAAGTTAGACCTTTGGTCATTAGCTAAGCCCGATATCGAAAAAAATCGAATGTTAATTGAAAGCTCAAATCCCAATTAACCCCTGAAAGCAGAGATCTTATTCTAAAAATCAAACAAGAACTGATGGAAGGGAACAACCGGGTTCCTCAAATGGGAAGTCATATCTTATATCAAGCTATTCTCCTCGAGGGGATAAAAGAAAAGAAAGCTATCTACGACTATCTCATAAATCATGGTGTCAGTCTAAAAAATATTAAAGCGTCTTAGGCTGCAGTTTTATATGCTGTCAAGATGCTTGTCGCTGTAGCATTAGATGCTGCTTGCTGGTTGGGGTCGTAGTTCCACAAAAAGGTACTGTACCCCTGTTTAGCAGCCCATGTTGCAAAAGCTGTAGGACTGTAAGCACCAGATGCAGGATCGATCCCTACAGAGATTTGTGATGGGCCTAGGTTGTAGTTCGTTTTCAGCCAACTAGCCCAGCCAGTGACCCACCCCTCTTCGTCTGAGAGAGGATTGAAATAGGCCATGATGTTGACTCTATCAACCCCACTTGTCGGTTGGTTTGTTGTGGGATTGGTATAAATGGCTGCGTTCATAATATTTTGGACAACTCCCTGCCATGGAAAATTTGGTCCAAAACCCGCATTGGTATCCAAACTTGTCTGGAAATTGGGATTAATGGTTTTAAAATCTTTGATCAATGTGCCAACAAGAGCTTGTTCAGTAGGATTATCCGTCGCCGATGTAAATTTTTCGCAATCGAAATCGACGCCACTGATTCCGTTGGTTGTACAGAAATTAGCCAGAGCACTGGCAAAACCTTGGACATTGGAACTCGTCAGGACGTCCCAGGTATTATCGTACGATCCGCCGCTCCCTCCGAGAGAAATGTTCACCGTAATGCCTTGAGCTTTGCACCCTTGAAT
>JBAWZJ010000389.1:0-1935 GCA_037143085.1 Parachlamydiaceae bacterium
TGAAAAAGTTCACCTTTCAAGAGGAATCAGTATATACAATGTATGCAATGTGAGAATATCATAAAAGAAAAAACATTGTTGTAAAGCTAAAAAAATGACAGAAGAAATTTTAGAAGTCCCAATAGAGAAGGTTGTAGTCAATCCTTATCAACCAAGGCGCCATTTTTCTCAAAATGAGCTAGAGGAATTATCGCAATCAATCAAAACAGTAGGATTGATTCACCCTCCCCTTGTGCGCCCTTTAGAAAATGGGATGTTTGAATTAGTTTCAGGGGAGCGTCGCTTTCGTGCAACCCAATTGGCTGGACTGAAAACAATTGCCGTTGTTGTAAGAGACAGTAGTAATGAGTTGTCGGCTCAAGCAGCCCTTATAGAAAATGTGCAAAGGGTCGATTTAAATCCTATTGAGGTCGCTAAGGCTCTAAGGAGCCTTGTTGAACAATTTGGCTTTCAACAAGACGAGCTCGCAACGCGAATTGGAAAAAAACGTTCCACCGTTGCTAACTATTTGCGTTTGCTTACACTCCCTAAAAGCATTCAGGATGCTGTGTCATCAGATATCATCACCATGGGACATGCAAAAGCTATTTTGGCTTTAGAAGGTTTTGAAAGGCAGACACTGCTCTACGAAATGATTGTGAGGGATAGTCTTAGTGTTAGAGATGCTGAAGAAGCTGTTGCAAGGATTGCCCAGAAAGGCAAAACAAAGCCTATGGTTTATGTTAACAGAGATTTCTATCTAGAACAGATCGCTGAACGCCTTCAACATAAGCTAGGGACAAAAGTGGAGATTCAAGGTAATGGAAAACGAGGCAGGATAACAGTCAACTATTACAGCTTAGATGACCTTGACCGCTTAATTGACTTGTTTGAGGGGTCGTCTTAGGTTTGGGGGCATTCTTCGTGATTGTCACCAGAAATACCAGTGCTCTGTGTTTTTTAGTTGGGCTGAGATAGTTTCCATAAAAATTTGCCGCAGGTCTTCGAGGAGAGCTTCTTCTTTCTTTATGATGAGTTCTAGCTTAGGATCGTTTCGTTTGATGGAAGCATATTCTTCGGATAATTTTTTAGCTGTCGATGCCACATGATCTACAAGTGTTCCTGCTGCAACGTAATTTTTTGATTTTAAGGCTTTGGCAAGCTCCCCTATGGCTTCATATTGCCGTGGGTGGTTTATGGTAACTTTAAACCCATACAATTTGCGTTCGACTTGATTAGAATGCTTATTCCAAACAGGGTCTAATTTTTGTTCTTCAATTTTACACTTAAAAAAAGAGTTTTCAAATGAATAATATTGAACCTCATAAGTCAGATCGCTCGTATCACTCGTAATGCTCATAATCCTCCATTTGTTATATTAGCAAAGAAACATTATATCGTTTTTTAAATTAAAAATCAATGGTTTTTTTTGTTTTGAATGACGTTCTGTATAATATTGGAAATGAGCGATTTAGAAATATTTCTCTGTGTACTCTGTGATCTCTGTTATTATCCCCGCCCAGAAAGCAAGGGAATTTAAGTTTTTTATTCTCCGTTGCTTATGTAATTTTTGTACACCTGGTAAACATGTACATTTTCTAGGCATTTGTTGATGAAATAATAACAGGATGGGCAGGATAGAGAGGATAAGGAAGCTGTTTTCTTGTTTTTTTGCGGCTCCGCGTCTTTGCGTCGAATTTGCAGAAGCTACGAATCAAAAAACACATCTTTCATACCGAACGTGTTCAAAAGTTGACATTTCTAGCACGCCAACTTTTGAATCACGTTCCGTATAAGCTTTATTAGCTATCTAAAGTAGCTTTTCGGCTTAGCTTTAGTTGACCACGTTCGTTGATGTCCAACACTTTTACGTTGATGAGGTCGCCAGCTTTTGCGTGGTTGTTTAAATCTTCAATCCGCATCTTGTCGAACTCTGAAATATGGCAAAGACCTTCT
>JBAWZJ010000390.1:0-1933 GCA_037143085.1 Parachlamydiaceae bacterium
AGCTAGCTTTACGATCGTCGAATCCCGGGGCTTTGAAGCAGCTAAAAAGTCCAACCTTCAACAAGAAGCAGTATATAACAAAATATTAGATTGGAACGATAGCTAAGTGAAGAGGTCTTTTATAGATTACGGTTGAAGCTTGTTTACGCTGCCACTCTTGTAAGATTCCAGGGAGATTAATTTGATAATTCGACAATTTAAACCACCGTTTTTTATCAGCCAAACTGCCTATAATCCCGTTATTCACGTTTTTTGCGTCGTCAAAAGCCAATCCCTCTTGTATGTAGGCACCGCCAAAGGCAACATCTGTAGGAATCAGAAAGAATGCGATCATAGCCTCGAAAAGCGGGAGTACTAAATCAGCAACACGCTTAACAATGAAATATCCTTTTTCTTTAACACTTGACGGGAGGGCATTGAACGTCCAATGGAGAAATTGATGTCCTTTTGTCCAAGCAGCAGAAGCTAAAGTTTGAATATTAGCAAACCAATCAGGAGAAATTCTTGAAAATAAGTCGCTAAGATTAATTTGTATAGGAGCCCTAATGTTAGCTGAAGCAAGGGCTTGACTTGCATACGTAGAGCAGTTCTGCTTTGTCCAATGGAATCCAATTGAATTGCCTAAACGGACGCTAGAACGATGGTAACGTGAAGTATAACTGATGAACTCAGCCGCTTCCTCTTTTGTAACAGGGACATTTGTAACAACCTTCTCATTGCATTGTTTATATTCCCAAATATCAGGAAAACGGAACTGTCCTTCTTGCATTCCAAAAAAACGTCCTTTCTCAAATCCAACCTCGTAAACATCTCCTTTCTTAAACTTGCAAATAGCAGACAAAGAGGGTGTGTTGAGACAACTTTGATCATCTTCTCCTACGATTAAGCGGAGATAAGGATGTTGAGGTTTAAGCAAGAGTTCATGAAAATTTGAATCTTTTCCATCGATATAGGAAGAAACAATTTGAATGACAAAGGTTCGTTCTTCACTGAGCTTGTTTTTTTCTTCTGTCGTTACCCCCTCTTCTCCAAGACGGACAAACTCGCGGGCTTTAGCTAAAACTTTAGTATATTCTTCATCATTTAGTGTACTTGTAGGCGTATTTTCAGTGATGTATGGATGGTGTTTCTGTAAACCTTTTCCATTATCAAGAAAAGTGTAAACTTCAACATCATTATCGATAATAAATTTTTCTTTGTAACTTTTCGAGTATACAGCCTGAAAACGATCTTTCATCTCAGACCATTTCGTCATGTTTCCATCAACAAAAATTGCCGGTTCTCCATCTATTTCGATAGGAACATCTCTCGTCACTTTCATCTGACTCGATAATCCCGAAATTTCTAAAAACGAGCAAAATTCAGGGTGTTTCTTATAAATATCCAACGAAAAACCATGACTAATCCATTTATTTAGAGAAGCTTGATTTGCATGGTGAAAAAATATCGTCTGCGTTCTATAACGGACACTAGTTCTGTCGAGCAACTTAACAATTTCACTGCCTCGCCAATCCTTTGCATAACGGATAATCAAAGCATCAGCCAATGTTTGATATTCACTCTTACTTTCGTCTGTTACCGATAGCAGCTTTTCTTGTACGAAAGAAGAAATTTTTTGGATTTCAGCTTTATCATAAGCACTCGAAAAAAAACGTTTAATTCTCTCTTGAAAATTGGATTTAACTAGTTGATTCCCTCTCAAAGAAAGAACATCATCATTAAACAACAAAAAAGTCGCATTAGAAACGATATTCATAAAACCATATTTAAATTTAAAAATATTAAAATGTATTTTACTAAAAATAGCAATATAATTTCAAGGGTAATAAAAAGTCAAAATTGAACAAACGCTAGGAAAGATTACTATTTAATTTATGTAAATTGCCTGCGTATCCGGTTGTCACATAATTTAGGTTTCAGCCCAGATTTTTGG
>JBAWZJ010000391.1:0-1852 GCA_037143085.1 Parachlamydiaceae bacterium
ATGTCGAACTTGGGTGGATAAACCAACCAAAAACCCACAATGGCAGGGAAACAACAACCCCCTGCCCCGATGAAACTGGATAACCAGCTATCTTTTGAATTAAAAATGAGAAGTTATTTTTGGCACGTTCATAACGTGTGTCCCTTTCAGAAGACATGTTTAATACTCAGAAGTCCTATTTAATAACCATTGATTTTTTCACCTCCGCTATCGTTTTTTTGCTGACGCATAATTCTTTCGTGATCCAGTCATAGCATTTACCTGCCTGTAAGAAAATTT
The DNA here is from genome assembly GCA_037143085.1 of Parachlamydiaceae bacterium. Lineage (GTDB taxonomy): Bacteria > Chlamydiota > Chlamydiia > Chlamydiales > Parachlamydiaceae > JBAWVE01. The sequence continues at coordinate 280 of JBAWZJ010000391.1, forward strand.
TGATCTTCTCATGTTTGTCTGGTGTGGTTTTATTCTTGCTACCACGGATTCTGCCAAATTTTACGCCATCACTTCTCGCTTTTATAATCCCGGCTTTCGTTCGGGCATTAATCATGCCACGTTCTAATTCAGCAAATACCCCCGCTATTTGAAAAAATGCGCGACCCATAGGGCTTGTTGTATCCACTTTGTCACCGGAATCGAGCGAAATAAAATTTACTTTTTTTGTATTCAGTAACTCGACGATATCAATCAATCCTTTCAGCGAACGGGTGGTGTAACATTTCTTCTGTAAATTGAATATGGCTGGGTAGGTGGCCATCAGTTAAACTTCAGGTTCTTACACAAGGAGTTTAAAAGAATGGCCAGTATAAATGATAGAGGATTTTCAACGTTAGCAGAAGTACTTTCTGAGCGAGGCCTTGATGGACTCGGCAATGCGGTTGAAATTTTGATTAATGAAGCGATGCGAATTGAACGAGACAGGCATCTGAATGCGGCAGCTTATGAGCGGACAGATCTACGCAGTGGTTATGCTAATGGCTTTAAACCAAAGCAATTGAAGACCCGCTTGGGGGAATTAAATTTACAAGTACCACAAGTTCGGGAGGGTAATTTTTATCCGTCTTTTCTTGAGCGAGGCTTGCGCTCTGAGCGTGCTTTAAAGCTTTCTTTGGCTGAAATGTATATGCAAGGGGTATCAACACGAAAGGTTAGTGCGATATTAGAAGAGATGTGTGGCCTGGAAGTAACCAGCATGGAAGTGAGCCGAGCGGCTAAATTATTAGACGATGAATTCGCTCAATGGAGGTCACGCCCGCTAGGTCAGTATATTTATTTGATGTTGGACGCCCGTTATGAAAAAGTCCGCCAAAGTGGCTGCGTGGTTGATTCGGCCGTTTTAGTTGCTTATGGAATAGATAGTACGGGGATGCGTCATATCTTGGGTGTGTCAGTATCTCTTTCAGAAGCTGAGGTGCATTGGCGTGCCTTTTTAGAAAGCTTAGTTTCACGTGGCCTGCATGGCTTAACTGGGATAACCAGTGATGCCCACAGCGGCTTGAAGGCAGCATTGCGAGCTGTTTTCCCATCGGTTCCATGGCAACGATGTCAGTTTCATTTGCAACAAAATGCACAGGCTTATGTACCGAAAAAGAGCATGAAAAAAGAGGTAGCAGAAGATATTCGAATTATTTTTAATGCTCCTAATCGAGAGGAAGCCGATCGAATGTTGAAATTAATGATCGCTAAATATGAAAAAACGGCTCCACAGCTCAGTGAATGGATGGAGCATGCTATCCCCGAGGGGCTGACTGTTTTTCGATTTAGAAGTAGTCACCGCCGGCGATTACGGACATCAAATATGCCTGAACGAGTAAATCGTGAAATTAAGCGTCGGACGAAGATTGCAAGTATCTTTCCTAATGCAGCCTCCTGTGAGCGCTTAGTGACAGGTGTTTTGATTGAAATTTCAGAGGGCTGGGAAACGGGTAAGGTTTACTTGTCGATGGACGAGTAGCTTGTCATGTCAAGGGCAGCCTCTGGCTGGCGAAGCGTCCCCTTGACTTAGCGT
>JBAWZJ010000392.1:0-1836 GCA_037143085.1 Parachlamydiaceae bacterium
GGAAAACCCACCGGCCAATCTTTTATAGGCAATGGAGGCTTCGGAAGGTCTATAGGTAAAGGAAAACCCACCGGCCAATCTTTTATAGGCAATGGAGGCTTCGGAAGGTCTATAGATAAAGGAAAACCCACCGGCCAATCTTTTATAGGTGCTGGAGGTTTTGAAAAGTCTGTAGGTAAAAGAAAACCCAACGGCCAATTTTTCTCCGGTTTCACATAGATTGTTGGTAGAATCTTGATTCGATTCTTAAATCCGGATGCATGGGGAAGTACCGGATCAAAGGAGGGTGGCATAACGGATACAGGTTCCTGACTCGAGAGCATACCTTTCAATGCTTTTTGCGCCAAATTAGGAACTATCGAACCTAAAGGTTTCAATGCACGATAGATAAAGGGTAGTAGAGATAGTGGGTCCGATGGTCGGGGTGAACCTAAACTTAGTTTCATAACCCTCCCACAGGGGCAACTACTTGTTTAAAAAAGTTGTCTTCTCCTCTGTTTTCTCGGCTTGGAGGCGCTTGCGGAACCATAACATCTTTAGAGAAAGAGATGTTTGATAACAATTTTGTTCCTATCGAGGCTACAACAAAAACTGAAAGAATTGCGTGAACAATCATTTCGGCTTGTTGTTCAGATGTCCCCTCTTTTTTAAGATCTTCAACCATTCCCTTATAGGCAAAATTTGCAAGGTTTCCAAAAATCATTGTTAAAAGAGCTTCCATCCCAATATACCCCAACAAACTGTAAGGAGAAGTCTTTCTCACCATCGAATAGTTAATCATTGCATTCCCACTTGTATAGTTAACATTACTTCTCTGTTCGAACTGTCCTGTTACTAACCGTTTAAAATGCTTCAACGCTTCCGTCGCATTACTCACCACCTGAGATCCACAAAAACTAAGGAACAATGCGGGACCAATCAATTCTACAGCATTGAATGATTTTATTTCTGTTTGTTTTTCCCACAACTCTCCTATCGATTGGCTAGCATTATTAAATAACTCCCCAGCTTTTTCTGCGGCAACGTGGTAGTATGGTCTTATAAGTTCTTTAATCTGAGGATCTTGAATATTTGTTAATTCAGTCCCATGGGAGATGGCAGCATCGGCGATATGAAGAATATTTTTACCAAACCAATGAGGAACGTAAGTTGCTAATTTAAAGGCGCTTTTAGGGATTTGATAAGCTACAAAATCTCCGACCGTATCGATCGTATAATTAGCTATAAGAGAAACCACCATAAGATCTCCTTTAAAATAATTTTATTATTTAATAAAACTATTATAACATTTTAGTGTTTAGATTTCATTAAGATTTGTTAAGAAATTCACTTTTTCCGCTTTGCTCTGGGATGGGCTGCCTGATAGACTTTTTGTTTCAATCCTTGAGATACTTTTGTATAGATGGTTGTCGTTTCTAAAGAACTATGTCCTAAAATCGTTTGGATGGTTTTTAAATCCATACCCCTTTCTAACCAATGCGTTGCAATTGTATGTCTTAGAGTGTGAGGTGTCACTTTCCCCGCCAGACCGCTTTTCTTAAGGTCTGCAGCGAAATTTCTATCTACGGAGCGTGCACTCAATCTTTCTCCAAATTTATTCAAAAAAACGGCATCATGATCCACTTCAGCCACATGACCTTCCATATTGCTATATCTTTCAGGATTCGATAAGTACGTTTCAATCCAGCCAGCTACATTTTTCGTAATCGGAACAATCCTTTCTTTCTTCCCTTTCCCTTTCAACTTGATTAGGAGATTTTTCAGGTCTATATCCTGCCTATCAAGGGCAACAAGCTCACTGATACGAAGTCCCGAGCTATAAAATAACTCCATAAT
>JBAWZJ010000393.1:0-1819 GCA_037143085.1 Parachlamydiaceae bacterium
TGATTTAGAATTACGCATTTTTTTGGAGGACATAATTATTTTAAATTGATATTGATATATTATCTAAAGATAAAAAACTAGTTTCAAAACCAGTTAAAAGATTAAGAAATGCTTAGAAAAGATAACTGCTAAGTTATTACTTATATCTCTAATAAAATTCGTAACTACTCAGGCCTAGGAAGCGGGAGAAGGAATAAAAGGAATACCCATAAAAGCATCCGTTAAGGCATCCAAAGGATTAAGGGCGTTTTTTCGAGCCGTAGAGATATACCCTCGTACCCTTAAAAACATTTTGCTTCCTTGATGACTCCTGAAGCAGCCAGATATTTTCTGCTTCACTTTTATCATGCGAATATCTTGCTCGGCCCGGTTGTTCGTAAAATCTACGGTAAAATCATACATAAAGGCTAAGGTCTCTTGTTTGAAGTCCCTTAATCGATCTGCTAAATTCCGGCTTGGATGTTGTTTTGGCTTGCCTCTTTTCTTCTCTACCCGATGCACAGCTGGAATTTCTTTGAGGCCTTCTTTTAAAATATGGCTATATTTTCGACTAAAATAAGATAATCGTTTAGGGGTTATCCTTAAATCTCCCACTGCTTGATGAGCATCAACTTCCTTTTTGATCTCAAACAAAAGCTTTTTCATCTTTTTAGACCATTCCTGACTATATTGCTCTTCCATATAGGTCAGCTCTCGAAGATGATGAGCATTACATAGTCCATGTTTCTTGCCATAATGGAAATAGGGTTTCCAATGGTCGTGGATAGCTCGGCCTTTAAAATGAGGGAGTATGCCTATGTCTTCCATGGCCTCTTCCCCTCGTTTTTTATGCATTTCGTAATGCGTTAGGCTCATCGTTGATGCCGAATGTAACCAGTTCAGCTCCTTCATAACCCTCAATCCACTTTCATCGAAATGGACAACGGGACTAAGAATCAACTGTTGTTTAATTTGGGTCTCGTATTTTTCTAACTTTCTGTAACAAGCCGATGTAACGTTAAACAACGTACCTTCGCTTAAGGGAAGTTTAAAGACATCTTCAAAAAGCTCCTGCAGCCTCCCATAGGGAAGGAGCTGGTAATGGCTGAAGTAACTCGCCATTGCTTTAACTCGAGAGCCGTATTGGACAGGCTGGGTAATGTCTTCTGGAAATTGTCCTTTCGTTTGACATCCACATGCCGGACAGATTTTAATCTCGGCAAGGTGTTCGGTTACAACAGGCTCAATCTTTGGAAGGTCAAACTCCTGCCGGCGCTCAAAGTCCAAAGAAGGAACGTCAACAAGAGACGTAAAACAGGTCTCACAAAGCTCGACTGTGTGGGTGACGATAGCATCAGGGATTTCAACTTGATGAAGCGTCGTCCCCAAATGCCCATTCTGGCCACCCGTTTTTCGCTCTCCCTGCTTGCGCAGACTCTTGGGCTTTCTGAACCCATCACTTGAAGGAGGCTTGCTGCTGTTCATACTGTTCTTTGAAAGCTGGCCTTCTAAGACCTTTATTCGCTCAATAGCTTTCGCCAATTCCTGACGAAGAAGTGATCCCTCTGCTGCAAGCTGAAGAATCAGATTATCTTTTTCTTCGGACGTTAGTTGCTTAAGCAATTCTTTTGTAATCATGAAAAAATAAAATCATCAAAAACAAAAATAGGCAAATAAATTTTTACACTATCTTGCCTGCATCATTGGATGGCCTGAGTAGTTACCAAACATGTTAATTGCCCCACAGAAAGGTTCGGTACGTATAATAAAATAAGGAGAGACCCAATAATTCCAAGAGAACAAAAGAAAATCATTTGTTTCAACACAATCCATTTTAAAC
>JBAWZJ010000394.1:0-1814 GCA_037143085.1 Parachlamydiaceae bacterium
GATGGACACCTAAACGTGTATTGACGGTAGCTTTTTCGTTTTTATTAATAACAAGATTCCATGCACTTCCTCCCGTCTCAGCAACACGTTGGCGATTATATATAGCAACTTCCAATCCCGCAAAAGGCTGCACCATATAATTTTTATAAGCATAGTCAACGCCAACTTCTCCATAAAATGTACTCTGTGCAATTCTGGGATGGCTATACATCTCATAAAATAATGTGTCTGAAGTGACAGAACGCTTCGTTGAATTTTTACTAAATCCATAAGCAAAATCGGCTAATAAGTAGTAATTTTGAGGACGATAAAGAGCATAAAGACCACCAAGCAACGTTTTGCTCTTACCTCTTCCGTAATAGTTATAAAGAATATCATCGGACTCATATGATCCAGCGAGGCCTATCGTCCAATTTGGAGCTATTTCTCTCTGTATACCAAACGTCACCTCATATCCATTAAGATGAAATCCTCGAGCACCTTTTGCGTTGTACACATGAGTACATCCTGCACCGCTTTCAATCCAAACATCAAATTTATTGTGGTTTGTATCGAACTCTGCTCCATAGCAAGGATGATAGAACGATTGTTTCAAAGGCTTTTTTGTCACAATATACCGAATCGGATCGTATAGGCGTCTGATAAAATCGCGGTTAATTTCTTGTGTAGAGAAAAAATCATTCGTATATTGCTGCCCACTCAATTGATCTAAAACTTGTTGAATATTTTCTGAAGTCATCGTTAAAAGAGCGTTCAACAATGGCTTTTCATACGCATTTGGATAAATAATTGTGTCCAACTCATTAGCGACAGCGATCTGATTGCATGTTCTTGCTGCAGATACAAAATTAATATCCACTAGCAGGTATACGTGTTGCGGATCATAAAGAAGGATAGGAGAGATCAAGGAAGAGGTTGACACAGCATTCGAATAGGTTCCTGTAACATTCTCTGCACTAACAATGACATACTTATATGCCAAGTCATAAATTCCGTCTACCGATGTGACAACAACGGTCCCGCCATTAATCACTGCATTACCAGAACACTCTATCAAGTCGCTTTGGCCCGTGCCATTGATTTCAACTTCATAGATACCGCCATTGTTCGTGTAACTGCCCACATGTAATGTACCGATGCTGTTCCCTGGAGAAACAATCCCTTGGTTATTAACGATAAGATTCCCGCCAACTGTTCCCGTCCCTTTAATCCGAGCAAAAGCGTCGATAATAGCATTACCACTTAGACTTCCAGAGAGATTGAGTGTGCCATCGGCAACTGTTATGGCCCCCGTAAACAAGTTAGCTCCAGCCAGAGTGAATGTCCCAGTTCCAATTTTCGTCACCTGGCCTCCGCCTTCAATCACTCCGGAATAGGTCGTGCTTTGGTTGTTTCCTCCAAGTGTCAAATCTGCTGTTCCAAGGGAAACATATCCCCCTACAGCACTTCCACCCGCAAGTCCGCCGATTATTTGGCTAAAATTATTAAGATCCAATAGAGCACCAACACTAGTACCCATAACGACGGTAGAATTTGGAGAAAGAGCATTTGTCACTCCTGTTTCCAATGTTCCTTGATTAAGCACTGTCGACCCGAAATAAGTGTTGTTTCCACCTCCAAGGGTAAATACTCCACTTCCTTCTTTTACGATGCCACCTGCCCCACTAATTGCACCAAAATAAGTTGTGCTTGTGTTATCCCCTGCGAGAGTCAAGACTCCTGATCCGAGATTGACATTCCCTCCAGAAGCTCCTCCTCCGGATAAAGAACCAATTGTTTCATTAAAGTTATTGAGATCCAATTTTGTCCCAAAG
>JBAWZJ010000395.1:0-1810 GCA_037143085.1 Parachlamydiaceae bacterium
CAAGATTAGTCGGATTGAGTTGCGCTACTGCGGGGTCTGCTCGTATTGCTTGTATTTGTGCTAATAGATCATCGGTTGTGAGTTTTTGAACAGAATCTGTTTCATTTTTTATCTTTTCTAATTCCTCATCAGTGTATGTAATACCTGACATTTGTGTAGATTGTTTTTTCGCATGCTCAAGACTAAAACCATTGACTGGTTCCTCACCGTTTAGAGATTCATTTTCTCGAGCGACTGGTGTTGTACTCCATGTATTGTATTTATCAGTAATTTCTTGAAGAGTGGTCGAGTCAGTTGACCATTGATTAAATTGGCTTAATTCGGGGTAGGGCGCTTTGCGATAAATCGCAGTAACTGTGTTAAGGCATTGTTCGCCTGTCAGTGAAGCAAAATTATCAAGAAGTTCCTGTATATCTGTTAATTGGCAGGTTTTTTTATTATTTAATAATGAAGTAATCACCGTAAAAAGTTGCTTTTTAGCCTTTTCGCCTAATGATATATAACCCTTCATATTAAAAATGGTCATTAAATCAGTAAATTTATATTTTCCTTCGTGAGAGAAATGCTCACATAAACTAATGACCATATCTGGGTTATCAAGAACAGCTAATTCTTGAGCTAGATTTTTTAAATTGCCATAAGCTTTCTTAATATGAGGTTCACTTACGCTCGGATCACCTTTATGCTCAAGATAGTTTTTGGTTAAAGGCAACAACATGGATTTAGCGGAAGGATAGGCTTCAATGAGCTTATCAATAATGGCTATGGATTCTGTTAACGCATGCCCATAAGTGAACGCAGCTATTGCTTGCTGCTCAGCTTGTATTAACACCTGGGCGACTAACTCTTCATCAAGACGCGCAGGGTCTTTAACTAGCTTATAAGTTGTGGTGATTTTATAATCCTTACCCACTGTTTCTTCGGAGTTTGATGATCTGAAAATTGAACCAATTTGTTGAAGCATGCTCGTTAGGGTTTTATAGGAATACTCTCTGAATCCTTCAATAGTATTCTTTTCAGGTGCTTGTACTTCTTCTTCAGTACTCTTAGTTTTTTTCAGTCCTTCCAAGTGCTCCTGGAGTACTTTTGACCCGAGAAGAGCCTTTTTTTGTCCGGGTTCTAGTTTCCCAAGAATCTTTTCTAGTTCAACAGGATTTTTTTTGGCTGCAGACAAATCAGCAGATATGCGTTGCCATTTAGCAACATCATCTCCTACTTCTACTTTCTCGCTAAGTTCTTTTGGGCGCCCAGCACTGATAATCGAAGAGATTAGTGGGGCAAATTCAACAATACTTAAATTTTTGTAGCGACTTGCAAGCGCTGGAATGGCATCGCCAATAAAATACGCTGCTTTTTCGCATAGCTCTTCAATGGTCGTATCATTATTGCGCGCACTATACAGTTGTGCTTGTTGCATGTAATACACTAAGGGGCTGCTGCCCGATTTTTTAACCGCGTTGAGTAGTTTGCTATAGGCTTCTAGACCTTCGCTGAGTAGTGGTTGATTCGCTAGAGTAGTGGCTACTTCTTGTTTTTCCGATTCGGTGTCGCATTGTTTGAGGATGGTTGCCACATCTTTTATTATTTGAAGCTGTTGCTGTTCTGGCTTATCAGAGAATGTATCGTGAATTTTTTCAACCTGTGTTTTTAATTCTTGAGTTTTAAACTGTTCTTCGATGAGCAGTGTCACTGCACCAGTAGCTTTTTGAGCTTTTAAACGATCCGCATAACCTGCTGGGAGAGCGGCTTTTAATAGGTCATTGTTTTCTAAGAATTCTGCAACTTTAGTTTTTGCCAGACTGCTTATTAT
>JBAWZJ010000396.1:0-1802 GCA_037143085.1 Parachlamydiaceae bacterium
GTTATATGGAGCCTCATTAATCATCGAAGAGATGACAGGGCATATTAGCAACTGTACAGATATGAAAGACTTCTTTTTGTCTCTGGCTATTAAAGCTACTGTCGCTGCTAGATTACCGCCAGCACTTTCTCCACAGACGATGATCTTCTTATTAGCTCCTCCAAATTTAGCAATATTCTCATAAACCCATTGAGCAGTATCATAGCAGTCATTCAATGGTTTTGGGAAAGGGTTTTCGGGAGCCAAACGATACTCTACCGACACAACAATGCAACCTAAATGATTCGCTAACTTTCGACAGACAGGATCAGCTTCATTGATATTGCCAAAGACCCATCCGCCCCTGTGAAAATAAACTAAAGCAGGAAGCATCTTAGAATCACTGGGAATGTAAATTCTTAAAGGGATTTTGGTTTGATCTCTTCCTTGAATCTCAATATTTTCGATACGATGGACTGATTCATATACTGTATCTTCCGAAAGAAAAAATTGAGTGCTAAGCTTACGCCCTTCATCTAAAGAGAGGGTTTCAGAAGTCTTTGATATCTGTGTGAAGGCATCTATAAACTCCTTAAACTTTGGATTGTCTAGGAGATTGATATGAAGAGCTGTGTTTTTTGTCATAAATTCTCACCAATATAAATTGCGTTTCATTGTTTCTTAGCAACAACTTCTAGCCGACGAATTTTAAAATGCACTTCACCGTTTGGAAAAAGAGACTCTAATTCGAGAAATCGGTCGACTACTTGCGTTAAGAAGGCTGCTTTTAAATTTTGAGGTAAAGGGCGAAGATAAGGAAACCATTGACTAATAAATTTTTCAAAAACTTCTCTAGAAGGGAAAACATCCTTTTGCGGAACAATAGCTAATCTAAACGGTATAAATTGATTAGTCACCAGTAGCTTTTCGTATTGAACATCGTTAACAAAATTCCATCCAGTAGAAAAACCGATAAAATAAGATGACCATTCTGGCAAGGAAATAAGTTCTGTAACAGCTTGCTCAAGGGTTGATGGAAGGCCCATAGGCATTGTTACAGCTAATATGCCACTAGACTTTAGTCCATTGTAGGCCCCTTCAAGAAAGGCATCATGATTTTGTACCCACTGTAGAGTTGTAAATGAAAAGACAATATCAAATTCATTTTCAAAATCTAATTTTTGCGCATCTTTAAGGAAAAAATACAGATTAGGAAAGTTTTTTTGAGAAAACGTTTCTTTAGCAAATTCGATCATCGCTGATGAGACGTCTACGCCGAAAACTAAACCATTCTTAACTCTAGCTGAAATTTCTGCTGTTATTTTACCATCACCACAGCCTACGTCTAAAATTTTGTCATTTTCTTTGATCGGTACATATTTCATTAGATCTGCTGCTGCATTTTTTTGAGAGGAAGAGTTTTGATAATACTCCTCAGCTTTCCAATAATCTGGATTTGCCCCAAAACATAGAGAAAGAGGCAGTGTCAATAACAAAGCCGTTAGAAAAAAATATTTCTTCATAAGAGTTGCCTTGGTTAATTTTTTTCATTTGTCAGTAGATTCAAAATTTGATAAGTGAACCGCATCAATTTCAATTCGTCCAAAGCGTACCTCAATTACTCCCTCAGCGTTTATTGCCTCGGGAAGTAAACGAATGTATTCCTCAATCATTTCATTATAAAAATCTCTTGCTTGATCTGAAGGAACAGCTGGTGTAAATGTGCCCAAAAGAAAATTAAGAAATTCCTCTCTATCTAAAAAGGGATCTTGTGTCTGGATTCGCTCTATCCTTTGAATCTCTAAGCCGACTTCATTTAATAG
>JBAWZJ010000397.1:0-1753 GCA_037143085.1 Parachlamydiaceae bacterium
GTTTCTAGCGCGCCAAAACCCCGGAGATCGAACATCGTAAATTGGTTCGTATTGACAATACTGACCAATTTACGATGTTCGATCTGCGGGGATTTTCGCGCAGTTAGAAATGCCAACTTTTGAGTGACGTTCGGTATACTTAGGGGTTCATAGTTCGTATCAACAGATCGGACCAAAGAACAGTCATTTCTAGCTTAAATCTTTCGTCTTCAAGAGTTTTTAGAAGAGATGAAAAATAAGTTTCTGTAATAAATCTAATGCCTTGTTTTCCAGCCAGTTTGCAAAATAATTTTGGAAGCGGACCGTCCATGTTCATGGATTTGGGCCGGTCTAATGATTTTGAGCAGTCTACCATTTTTTTCCTATTTTCCTCGTTTAAACTCAGAAAGACTTGGATAACCGCTTCACCTACTTTTTGCTTCTCATGAGGGATAACATCTTTATCGACTATCTTTCCGCAAGATAGGAATTGAAATATTAAGCTGCTGATCCACCAGCACACCTTTGTCATAGCGTGGAATTCTTCATCAGTTAGTTTATCTTCGTCCAAAGGTTTGGTCGAGCAACACTCTCCAGCTGTTATGGTTGGTGATGAAGGAATAGCATCAGCTATTTTTGAGGGGCCCGGCGCAACAGTTGGAGTGCTTCGTTCTATTGACCCTTTGGACGAAGTCAAACCGATAGCCTCCGGTTGTTCCTGCTCAAGGATTGCTTGCAAATTGAAATCTCTACCATGCGAGATAGAAGATTTGATTTTTAAACAATATTGTTGTCCATTTTTAATTTCAGGCGTATGCGGACGCTTCAATGGAATAGTCTGTTCTTCTAGATCATCATCAGTAACCCTATCTAGGACAATTTCGGCGTTTATAGCTAAGTTTCTGATCCGTTCAATTGGTACTCTCAATAAAGAAGTGTTTATTTTTGAGCCATCAGCCTTATGACAACAGAAAAGGTGCTTCGGATCAGGATGAGGGAATTTGATACTGGCTGAACATGTAGACTCAGGAAAAGACAATTTTATATTGTTAATGGCTTTCGAATGCTTTTCAGTTTCAATGTGAGCTGGCCCTTCCCATCGAAAAGATAGTGTTACAATGTTTGGTGAGGTCATAAATCCCTTTTGAAATTGCTTAGAAAAGGTGAAATTCTAAAAGGTGTAGTTTTATAAGTCAATCCAAGCATGAGGCTTTGGCGCAGTCAAAATGGGAGATTTTAACCAAAAGAAGTATACATTATTTGAGATTGTCTTTTCAAATGTTCCCTCTTTTTAGGGTCTGTGAGTAATAAATTTTTTACCACCACTAAACTCACACAAACCTTTTAGCAGTCGCGGCAGCCCAGCTTCCTTCGGGTGAACGAACTGTTTCTATCGTCTTGCGATGTGGTGGTGTTTTAAGTAATGCTGCTGCGAGTTGTAACTGTATATTTCGCTTAATAGCCTCACAAGAGGTTATAAGTACTCCGCAAGTCATGACGGTAGCGACAAAGCCATAGAGTAAAAATGAGTGTTGGTCTTTATCATCTGCAGTCATTTTCTGGATCACAATACCGGCAAAGGACATGCCTAAAGCGGGAATGATTCCTTTTGCAATGCTGGATAAGCGTTCGGTCATTGGAAGATCCCGTATGGCTTTTGTGCCTCGTACAACTAAATCTCTAATATCAAGGTTTTGGCTGAAAAAATTGTTTATGCGCATGTCATTTCCTTTGTTAAGTGTCTGAATATTCTTTTTTATTTTCGGTGATAATT
>JBAWZJ010000398.1:0-1749 GCA_037143085.1 Parachlamydiaceae bacterium
GTTATGGAGCAGTACCTGCCCTCCCCTTATAAAGTTGCGCGTAGATGTTTGATATTCGTCAGTCATTTGTTTTTACCCCTTTTTGCTATTTTTATGATATAAGATTTCCTTTTTTTCTTTAACATCAGGATTCCCTGTCTTTTTGGGGTTGTGCGCGGGAACAATAGAAATGCTGCATGAGACGTAAGTGCTCAAAAAGTCCGGGCAATTAGCTAGAATTTAGTAAAGAAACATGCCCAATCAGTGTCGGTAAATACGGAACACGGCCGGTTTTGTTATTTCTATCCAACAGGTATTCCCAAAAATTAACCCCAAGCTTTCGGCAAGTTTTTTTCAAACTAATAAATGTATCTCGATATTGACGGCCAAGAGCGCTGCGCGTCCCACCGCTTATTTTACGTTTTTTAACATATTCTCTGATGTCGTTCTCGCTTAGGTTATTATGCAGTGGTATTTCTGGGTCTTTCAATACCAACAAAAGCTCTTTTTTATTTCTTGCCAATCTCTGCAATGCGCCGCTCAATGGATAACTGGATTCTGTGGCACATAGCTCATCAAAGCATTTTGTTATCCTTTTCTTTTCTTCTTGGCTTGGATTTAGTTTGTACGCCTTAAGGTCGGCGTATATAACCCAAAATTTGTTTAATACCGTCTCTATAGTTTTAGCTTGATTTTCACTTAATGGCACTAAACGATTGATAAGCCTTTCTGCATGAATCCAACACAAGGCATGTTGAAAAATATTAAATTGCCCAGCATCATCACTGATTATTTTTAAATTAACTGAAAATCCATGCAAAAGCACACTGCCTATTAATGCGCCCTCTATGGCAACTTTTAGCAAGCGTCCTTCTTTTTTGATACCAGCTCTGTTCAAATTTCGAATATAGATTTCTTTATTGTCGAAGGCTCTTTTGTTTTTCTTTATTTCATCCAATATGGCTTTTGGCATTTTTTCTCGCTGCATATACTCAATAGCATTCTTATCGACAACATAATCTTTATGCTCGCCTCTCAAAAGCTCGAGAAAATTAATTCTACTTTTGCTTTCTGTGCTGCTAAACCAAGCAAACAGCTCGTTTCCTATGTGAGTGCAAAAACCATTTTTTCCATCGTGCCTCGCTCCAGTATCATCGACGTTTATATATTTTGATGAACTTATTCCAGCTTGCAAGATTTCGTTTTTTTCTTGATGAAAGCTTTCTTTGTTGTCTATAAGCAAATGGCTTATTTCTCCAGCAGATATTTTTATTCCAATAGCTCTTAATTGCTCCAATATCTGTGGCTCTGTTACCCCTAGAAGATTTTGATGCTCTATGTAGCTTCTTAATATTGGACCAAAATGATATCCTTTTATTTCTTCAGGTAATTTAGCAATAATGTATTGGTCGTCAGGTGATTGCCATCTTTCCAAACGATAATTTACTGTTTTTGCTTCTATGACAAGTTCTTGGATTGTATAGTCTTGGTAGCCTTTGAATCTCGATCCTTCTGGAACGTTTGGGGCTTTTATGATCACTTCTTCTTTTTTTAGCGCTTTTCTATTCATGCGACCAGGATTATGCCTTCCTTTGTTATTACCCTTTTTATCGCCATCCATTTTACTGGGACCAATTTTTGGTTTTCCTTTGTGCCCTTTTATCCGATTGATTTCTTCTTTTAAAAGTTCAATAGTATTTTCTTGCTCTTGGCACTTCGCAAAAAGTCGCTCAATAATTAAATATAATTTATTAACCTCAGGGGTTCGGT
>JBAWZJ010000399.1:0-1748 GCA_037143085.1 Parachlamydiaceae bacterium
TTCCTGAACCTATCGACCTAGCCGCTCTGATCTCTACAGCGCTTAAACAAGTGTAAACTCTAAAAAAAATATCAGATTGACTCTTGTCCCTGATTGCAATCTCAAACTTGTAAGAACGCGAGTTTTGGATCCAAAACTCGCATAATCATAAGGGGGTTGTTAAAGTGTAACTCTATGAAATCGCTCTTGAAGGAATATGAAGTACATTTCCATATCGCCGACAATTTGACGTTTACTTGATACACATTCGCGGGCTGTCCGTGCATCCATTTGAGGATAAGCAGACATGAGATAAGCCATAATGATAAGTGCGCTTTGATCTTTCCCTTGTTGACAATGTACGAAAACTTTTTGTCCACTTCTTAGAGATTCATGAATCTCTACTATAGAATTCGCTAGATCTTGTTGATCATTATATTCGAAACTATCAATGTTTATGTCCCTCTCAAAGATTCTAAACGTGAGTTCTCTCATTGCGGGATTGGGAGTTAGCTTGAGATTTTCAGTATGAATGGTAGCGTGTACAACGAAATCAAAGGCCGGTACCCCTCGTTCTAGGCTTGTTGTTCCGTCATAACTCACCACTTTATTTGGTGCATATGATCCGCCTAGATATAAATTAGGTATAATTTCATGAAATGCATTTTCCGAGGATAACGCTTTCACTGCTTGCGGATCTAACTTGCCCAAAGCTTCCAGAGTAAAGTTCTTTGGGTCTCTTTCTAATAATACATAGATTTCAGGATATGCTGCTTTACAGTCTGACAGTAGGGTATCATATTGCATATAAAGTGATTGACGAAGGAGTAAATCTGCCATCCTGTTCGGATCCAATCCTGTTATATTTTCCCAAGTCGGTCTACCAGGAAACCCTGCCGCTAAGTGATGCAGTTCATTCAGTGTATAGCGAGCTTGTACATACTCAATTAATGAAGGAACCATTTCTCCAGTGATTCTCAAGTGGATAGCAGCGACAATTTCATCATAAGAAGGAAGAAACGCCCTAAGAGTAGAACTTTTATCATCTGTTATTCCTAAAGCGGTTTTAACCTCAGGAGCACCCAATGTGGGATAAAATTTCACCAATAGTTTAGCTAGATCCTTTTGAGAATCATTTCCGGTCGCTTGCTTCAAAGCAAAATCTAGAGGGTGTTTTTCGCGTGCATTGATCATTGCAGATTGAAGATGACGTTGGAGCCGTTGCTCATCAGGACTTAAATGTGTTGGATTAGGTATTGGATGCCTCAAAAATAGATCAAAACCTGTTTTTATGGTTTTTTCGATGATTCGCTCGGGTGAAAATGGGTATAGCTTCTGAAATACGCGGAATAGATTTGTACTATCCGTATTTTCTTGCACCCACTCCAAAGCCTCAACACTCGTGAGTATTTCTTTTATTACAAAAAAGTTTGCTGTTGAAAGAGCGTCAATGGTTTTTTGATCGCTTTCACTTAGAACTAATTGTTCTAGAATCTCTGGCTGCGTTAAGAATTGATGAAAGCTTTCTGTGATCGGAGATAATGATTTTAATGGTATTGCCATGGTAAACTCTCTGTTATTTTTTTTAGAAATGAAAATAAATTGTATAATTTTCGTTGAGTTGTAGTCAATAAAAGCTATGTTGCGCGATTAATTATGTATTCAAACTTGATTCAAAAGTTGAGATAACTTTTTAGTAACTTCTTAAAAAGTCCCAGGGAAATTGCATGAAGATTTTATTTACCATTTAGCAATTCCATCATATACTC
>JBAWZJ010000400.1:0-1741 GCA_037143085.1 Parachlamydiaceae bacterium
TAATAGTTACCTCTGCGAATTGCTTCGATAATTCTATCTTTTACTAGATGAAATTTGCTCGGTCTGCCGGCCGAGCCTTTGATTTTAACCGTCATCGATATCCTCTCTTTGTTTGTGGTCTTCTGACCAATTTAAGTACGTTTTTTAGTTTTGCAAACCTATATTGAAAAACTGAAAAACACCCGGGATTAACGTGCTACTTTTTCAATCGATTTCTGTTTTTCAGTTATTTGCTCATTAAGGTCTGGAAAACTGAAAAACGGCGTATAGATGATTGCATTCTTTGATCCTTTTGTAGTCTTCCAATATTCATCAACGCCATTTTCTAGCAATTGTTTGCCGTCCCGCTGAACGATTTGAAGTTTTTGTGTCATCTCTTTCAATAAGTTAGTCTGGTTGATGCCTTCAGTGGGAATGAGGTCTCGAATTTTCTCTAAATTAAAATTGATGAAAGTTGTCGGTTCTAAAACGGCGCTAGTAACCTCTATGTTCTTTTCATCAACAACTCCAATTTCCAGGGATTTGAGGAGAAACGAAAGAGGTTCGAGAATTTCAGCATCTTTCATTTTTGTAGTTGTCATCGTCACAGCGTTATCTTTTTTTACAATACTGTATTCCGAGTCAGCGGCACCTTTTAAAGCTATCGATCCCCGAGCCCTATCTTTATCGTTATGCCCGGTGTGATGCACTATCAAAATGCAACAGTTAAAAGGAATGCGAATAAGGCAATCCAAGATTGAGATAAAAGTACTCATATCCTCTGTGTTGTTCTCATTTCCATTTCCAAAATTACGTGCCAAAGTGTCGATAACCACTAATTTTGGTCGACCATGTTTTGCTGCAAGTTCATTTATCGTTTCAGCCACTAATATGGCATTTTCTCGATCAAGCAATTGTGCCGGTTTTTCACTAATAAATAAGGGGGTATCATCAAGAGGACATTCATGATATTTACTCCAGGCTGCCAAGCGTCTTGAAATACCACTGAATCCCTCTCCGGCTATATAAAAGACGCTTCCTTGTTTAACACTTTGACCGTTCCAATGACGTCCCGTTGCCACTGATGCAGCCAAGCTGAGGGCAATAAAAGTTTTTCCGGAACCTGGGTCTCCGAAAATAACAGAAA
Source organism: Parachlamydiaceae bacterium (assembly GCA_037143085.1). Lineage (GTDB taxonomy): Bacteria > Chlamydiota > Chlamydiia > Chlamydiales > Parachlamydiaceae > JBAWVE01. Next base: position 1,127 of record JBAWZJ010000400.1, read on the forward strand.
GAGAGTTCTCTTCGAGGTAATCTTCAACAATCCATTTAGGTGGACTTATTTTTAGATCGCTAGCCTTTATGAACGTAAATTTTTTCTGAGAAGACGATGTATTTCCTTGAGATTTTCCTTGTTCTGCGATAGTTCGAGGTTTACATTTTCCAGCTTTCAAGCCACTTCGGATGGTCGCAATAGCTTCTGACTGTGTTAATCCCATACAAATAGCTGTCGATAGAAGACTATTCGATACATAACCTTCTTCCAGGTCGCCACTAGTTACAAGCTGTCCGAGTAAAAATGCTGCACGATTTAAGCGAGCATTTCTTTCTCCTTGCGAGGTGTTGGATAGCTCACATAACTCTTCGAGGAGTGCTTTTTTACCATAAGGTGTGCTGTTAGACTCTTTGAAAGGCTTATGCTTTTCTTCAAAAGGCTTAATGTCATTTTTTGTGTTTATGGTGTCATTCAGACTGTTCAGGTAACTGTCCAGGCGCCCTTTTGCACTCTCCAAACTAATTTCTATATCATTTTTACAGTCTAAGATTTTACACATTTTCGGCAGAGACTTAGTATCCTCATTTCCCGTGAAAATTGTACCTAGGTATATCGTAACTATCTGAATAAAAA
>JBAWZJ010000401.1:0-1720 GCA_037143085.1 Parachlamydiaceae bacterium
CGGGAGCTTTCAAGCTAGCCAAAAAGTCCAACTTTCAGCTGGAATCAGTATATACCGTAAGATCTGGTCGTCAAAAAATTGACATAGCCAACCTATAAAAGCCTGATGTATACCAAACGTCTTTCTAAAATTGGCACTTCGAGCTCCACTTGTAGCTATCTTTCAGAACCTTGATTTTAATAAAGTTAAATTTTTAGCGCAATAGTTTTAGATCGAAGCTAAGATCATGCAAGAGTGAAATCCAGTCAAAAGTTCGAAGTGTACCCAGTAACTGGAGGGTAATATTAGCCAATATGACCTTCGACGCGATTTTTCAATCGTGGGGATTTGACGCAGCAAAACAATTCACCTTTGAACTAAGAAGAGTGTATACTACTTCCTGTTGAAAGGACCAAACAAAAAAATCAATTGCCTTAAAAGACTTCCTGCGGTAGTGTGAGTTTGTGCGATTCACTTTATAAAGGAGTTTTTATGAATCTTACCTTAGCCCGGAGCAGTCCTTGTTGTGACTGTAGGCAAACGATCCCATTATCCAGATCTTCAGTTTCTTCCTCTTCAGCTTATTCTTTCTATTGGCATTTCGCCTTTCATCATTTTTCCCATTAATTTCCTGGCCCCTTAAAAGTTTATTTTAGACTAAAGATTCATTTGCTGAACTCTATTGAGTTTTTTCGCAAACGACTCTGAAGCCAAATTATTTTTGTGACCGCTTCCGGCAAGATAATTTCATTTCAAAACTGGCGCAACAACCTGTATTGCAATGTGTTATCGCGCCTTTTAGTTTTGTATTCAATCACATAAGGTGATTTTTATGATTTCATTAATTGAATCTATGCTCCCACGAGCAGAAATCGTGGAAAGAAATGTTTTCGAAAAAAAAACAACTATTCCACAAGGAAACACACAACAAGTCGAGCAGATTAGACAATCTATATTCACTCAAAATTATAAAATTATTGAGTTGTTTTTAAAAGTTGCTGAAGACGCAGCAATCGCTGTTATAGACAAAAAATATACAGCATTCGATGCTTTAGTAAAAAATTTCGGGTGCCAAATGACGGCTCTCGAAGTTCAACAACTTTTATCAGAGGAATCTCTTTTAAATGAGGCCTTATCTCTTATAAAAACAATCCTCAAAATCCAGGGAGTGGTTAAAGAACGGAAATTCATCAAGAAAAGCCGTTTTAACTTCTCGGAGTTTTGTTCAACTATACCTGAAATGGGTGATCTTAAAGTAAGCGAACGGATGGCTCGACTCACCCGTCTGCGGTTTTTAGCTATCGTGAACAATAACAAAATTGTTAACGAACGAGAGGTGCCATACACAGAATTAGGACCAATGATAAAATTAGTGAAAAATTTAGATATAAAGTTTCTAGATACGCTTGTTGTAGGCCTTCAAGCTGATGAATCATTTAGAGCCGTCAGCTTCATTCAGGAACAGGCAAAACAGATATCTCCAGCAAATCCGAGAAAAAGGATAATTTCGGAAGCTCTTCTCACCGTAAAGGAAAAAACCGCAAAAGGAGAAAGAACAGGAACATCCTTCACCTCCCTTTTGTACAACATGGAGGCTTGCTTATGTCGGATTGACAACGGCATTGTTCTAGTTAAAAACAAACTTAAACTTGGCAATATGTCACGGTTAGGAGAGAGTCCTATCCATGTATACCGAAGTAAATTCAAAAGTTGGCAGCAGGAGCACCAATCGGTCTGAATT
>JBAWZJ010000402.1:0-1709 GCA_037143085.1 Parachlamydiaceae bacterium
TGCCATTCTTCCCGTAATTGTCCCCTTATCGATCATGTTGATCAAGTTAGCTAGGCGGGAGGCTGGGATACCACTGTTTAGAATGGATTTTCCGGAGTCTTTAAATCTGCCGGCAAATTCAACAATCAAAGAAACATTCATAGATAGCTTTGGAGGTTTACGATCGAATTGTGCTGAGTTTTCGCAAGGGTTTAACATAGGTAGCTCGCTAACAAATGGAGAAATCCGGTTTGGATAACGGTCTTTAACTTGTGATTGACTTTTTTCTGTAGAAGTACTCATCGCAGGATACCACATGTTAAGAAAAAAGATTTCCAATTGATGAGTGATAAGATTAAACAAAATCCAAATTCATTCTTAAAGCCAAAAGAAATTTCTCCTCTATTAAAAACTGGAACCTGTTTTGGGATTGTGCTAGATTTGGCAAAAAAATATATAGCTTCAACGAAACCTGGGGCTGGTGGAATAGGTGTTTTTGAAGAACAGTGTAAATCTTTAAAAAAGGGAAGTAGTCCAGATGCTGCAATCTACCAACACACTTTCATCGGGATTAGATTGCAGAAAACAATCATCAAACTTCTTCCGAAGCAGAATTTCCCTCTTTTACGAACATTCCATTCAAAGCAAACTTCATCTATGTTCTGTGAATGAAAGGGGGCTATTTTGTCAACAGCTGCTAACGGGTAGCTCACTTAAAAAAGCTCGGAATGAGAACCAAATCTGGTTAAAAATAAGATATCATCCTCTACCTTGTAAATTAACAACACATCATTTTTCACATGGCATTCTCTATGATTGATCCAATTTCCTGTCAAATTGTGATCCCGATGCTTCGTCGGTAAACTCTTTTTATGAACCAGAAGCTTAATAACTTCCTGCAGATCGAGGAGCACTTCTTTTTGATGTTTATATTTTTTTAAATCTTTCTTGATAGCATTGGTCAATTCGATTTTAAGCATTGGGATCAATCCCTACAACTTTCCAAAACTCCTCAACCGAATTACAGCGAGTCAGATTTTTTCTCTCATCAACATCACGCATAGCTTTTTGAGTTTCAGCATTTGGCTCATCATGTGGAATATTCGGTCTGACGTAAGACATAATAAAATCGCTAATAGTCATTTTTTTCTTAGTCGCCAACATTTTGATGTAAATCCTCTCTTCTTCGGAAACATCTATGGTTACTTTTACTCTATGAGAGTGTGATTGGGCAGACATACATACCTCCTTAGGTTCATAATCTCATTGTACCAAAAAGGAATTTTATAGACAATCCTAAAACTAGGGGAGTAGAACTCCCTAATAACTGCGCTTAATGGGAGGAGCCTTTGTTAATATCTGTTGATGCACCATTCGATATGAGTTCTCAGCCATTGCCAAACAATGCGCAAGAACGTGCAGAAAATGCTGTTGTTGCGATTTCTAGCAAAAGAAAGGGGGAATCTAAATGCAATCGACAGGCAGCAATTACCGTATCTTACACAAGAGTATGGAAATAACATTTTGAGGCAGGCTGATGACTTAATGAATGGATTTAATGTTTCCCAGGATTTTGTAAGAGCCGTTAAATTATATATACTGGTTCCAGTTGAAATTTGGACTTTTTAGCTGGAACCAGTATAGACAAGTCATCGCTCAAGAAAAGAATGGCGAAGCAGCATATAAATTAGCTCTTTGTTATGAACATGGTTTAGGTATTGCACAAGATG
>JBAWZJ010000403.1:0-1706 GCA_037143085.1 Parachlamydiaceae bacterium
GCCAATATGACCCTCGACGCGATTTTTCAATCCCGGGGCTTTGAAGCAGCCAAAAAGTCCAACTTTCAGCTGGAATCAGTATATATTTTGGAAAAACTAACAATTTATGTTAAGCTCGTTTCCAAAGCACAAAGGAGACTCAACGATGTTAAATATTAATTTGAAAGGTAAAAAGGCTTTCATCGCCGGAATCGGTGACGACCAAGGGTTTGGTTGGGCTATCGCAAAAGCTTTAGCAGAAGCCGGAGCAACCATCTTGATTGGAACATGGACTCCAATGATGCGCATTTTTACAACATCTTTCGAAGCAGGGAAATTTGATGAGTCTCGAGTTCTTTCAGACGGCTCGCTAATGCAAATTGCAAAAGTGTATTCTCTCGATGCTGCTTTTGACACCCCCGATGATGTTCCTGAAGAAACGAAAGAGAATAAACGTTACAAAGATGCTAGCGGTTATACGATAGCAGAAGTTGCGGAGCTTATCGCGAAAGACTATGGAACAATCGACATTTTTATTCACTCATTGGCCAACGGACCTGAAGTTCAAAAGCCTTTACTAGAAACATCTAGAAAAGGCTATCTTGCGGCATTAAGCGCTTCATCTTATTCATTTGTCAGCCTTTTACAAAAAATTGGTCCCATTATGAATCCCGGAGGTGCGGCCTTAACGCTAACCTTTATGGCTTCTGAAAAGGCTATTCCGGGTTATGGCGGAGGAATGAGTTCTGCAAAAGCTGCCCTTGAAAGTGATACACGAGTTCTTGCTTGGGAAGCCGGACGGAAGTGGAATATTCGAGTGAACGCAATCTCGGCTGGAGGCCTACGCAGCCGTGCAGCACGAGCGATCGGCTTTATCGACAAAATGCTTAACTATGCTCATGCAAATGCGCCATTAGCAAAAGATCTCGCTGCGGAAGAAATTGGCAATACAGCAGCCTTCCTTGTCAGCCCTCTTGCTTCAGCAATCACTGCAACAATCGTTTATGCAGATAATGGGATGCACGCCATGGGTATTGCAATGGATAGCCCAGCATTCACCTCGTAAAAAACTCGACTTTTCCTTCCCGGACAGCTTGCATTAGACTCTTTTCTAATACATCCGGGGAGGAAATTGTCAATTCTGAATAAAAGGGATCTTCCCAAAAGCGGATTTTTTCTCCATTAAAGACAATTTGAGAGCACACAGGAATTGTAACTTCACAATCGAGCTCAAGATCGACAAGAGCTGCTACCTGTTTGACAAAGGAGCAGCACTGATTTTCCACTAATGAGTACTCATGATAATTATATAATTGGACAAATGCGATCATCTCCTCTAATTGTTCGGTAGTTAAACCTATCTTTACAGCAAAAGAAGGGCGATGCCTTCCCTGTCCCCACTGGAAAAAGCCATCGTGCTGCGTTTCCCAAAGATATTTTACAGGGTTGGGTTCGTAGCGAGGGTGGCTCAGTTGGTTGTCTGTGGGGTTTGCGTAGCCGAAGTCTATATAATTCATGATCCCGTCAAAATATTTAGCCTGCCTGATCCCCAGTTCGCCCGAGTGCCCTCCTTCCAAGAAAACAGTATTCCCTTTGACTACACCTTGTAGATAGATCCACGCATGCCCTACATCTCTGTTTTTGCTTCCATCGCTAGGATGTTTAGCTACAGTTTTAAAGAACGACACATTATCGGTGTAGTCTAGATGACGCGCATCAACATAAAT
>JBAWZJ010000404.1:0-1698 GCA_037143085.1 Parachlamydiaceae bacterium
GTTTCAAGAGCTACAGAAATTATTTGAAAAAATAGCTAGTGCGTAAGGTGAGTAAAATAAATGTCTTGTGTGCCTCTCATGTCTCCTATTTTCTGCTTTTTTGAGCTATTTATCAACGTTGCGTACAAAGCGCTCAAGAAAGCCAATCATGTACAGGGGAATCGAGAGAACTTGCTTATGTAGCGAGAGGGGATGTTCTGAAATACGAACTCCTAGTCGTCCTTTTTTTTCCTTTATAAACTCTTGTATGGAACGAAGGGAACCAGTTGCCCCCGCCTTGACTTCCACGGGAACGATATCAGATCCTACTGAAACAACGTAATCGACTTCTGCCTGTCCACCATCATTCCTTTCCCAGAAAAGTAAAGGAGTGTTTTGATAAGGAACTTCATAAGCAAGAAGTTCCTGTCCTACAAACTGCTCGGCGATCATTCCCGCATTGATTTGTAATATATCGGAGTCAAAGAAATGGGTTGCATCCACTTTTGTTGCTGTTTGAAGTAACCCAACATCAAGATAAAGGAGTTTATAACGGTCCTCTTTCATATGTGCATGAAGAGGAAGACCCGCAGCTGTCGTGGCAAAAATACGTTGAAGCAATCCTGCGTGGCATAAAAGTTCAAGCGCTGGTTTTAATTCACGGGCTCTTATCTCCTCATCAATTCTCTTAAATTTTAACACCTGGGAAACAAGAGTCGGAGCTTTTTGAAAAATGATGCGTAGGTATTTGTGTTGAGTGTGTTTAGCATATTTTCCAAAATCGCTTTCATAAGCCTGTAAGATCCGGTGATGAATGCGTTGTGTTTCGAGAAGAGATTCTTCTTTAAGGCTTTCTTTTACGGCTGCAGGCATGCCTCCAATAAATAAGTAGCGCCTCATCCACTTTAAAAGCTCTTGGTGTTCTAACTGGCTCGGAGGGGTTTTCAAGTCAAACAGTGCCAGTCTTTCAGCGACAAATGGACAAGCAGCTTCTAAGTATTCAATAAAGGAAAGGGGTTTTAAGTAAAGAAACTCAACGCGACCGACCGGGAAGCTAAAATCTTCCTCCCTAAGCAGAAACTCTAGTAACGATCCTGCTGCAATGACATGGAGCTCTGGCATCTTTTCTTTGAAGTATCTGAGAGCAGATAATGCTTCCCTGCACTCTTGAATTTCATCCAAGAATAAGAGGGACTGGCCTGCTTTGATGGGTTTGCGAAGAGCAAATTCAAGGCGAGTTAAAATTTCTTTAGGATCGCGCGAAGAAAAAGCGCTTTTGAATTCCGGGCGGCTTTCAAAATCGACAACAGCAATATCTTTAAATTGGGTTCTGCCGAACTGTTCAACTAGATGGCTTTTTCCGACTTGGCGAGCCCCTCTTAAAAGGATAGGAAGATGTTCCTCCTTTTCTTTCCAAGCTATTAATTCTTTTTCGAGATGTCGCTTCATGGTTATAACTCCTACCTAAAAATACCATGTTTTGGTTATTTTTGGTATCAATTTGAGCCGATTTTTATATAATACTGGAGATTAGTGACTAGCGATCAATTTAAGCTGTCCTCGAGCAAAAAGCCGAATTCACGCCACGGGAAAGTTCGAAGACCTTCCCATGTTTCCATTTCCTTATAGAATTTTATATCAACATGCGATTTTGGGACAGAAAGCTTTGTTGGATCAGTATCGGATTCAAGAGAACACATAAGTTAAGCGGCAAAAGGT
>JBAWZJ010000405.1:0-1697 GCA_037143085.1 Parachlamydiaceae bacterium
TCGCTATTGGGACGACTTAAATTCTCACTTTCAGCTATGAGCAGTATATACTGCTTCTTATTGAAAGTTGGAATTTTTAGCTGCTTCAAAGCCCCGGGATTCGACGATCGTAAAGCTAGCTGTATTGAATTAATACAGCGCGCTTTACGATCGATCGAATCGCGGGAGCTTTCAAGCTAGCCAAAAACTTCAACTTTCAACAAGAAGTAGTATAGACTTCTTAATATAGGTAGCCCCAGGCAAGCGAAAGAGAATTGTAATCTTTCTGTGAGGTGAATTTTCCTCCCCCCAATTGTTTAGGCATGTATCCCGATTGATGATTCTCAAAACCATGAGACAATGTTAAGAAAAAATCATTTTGGTGATAATTGAAGTTAGCTCCGAAAGTAGCAAGATTATAGGTTGTCTGTCGCACATAGCTACGAGATATAATGTAAGGAGATTTTCTTATTAACTTGATCCTGTGAGATAAGCCGACACCAAACGAAAACATGCTATTTACTTTATAACCGAGTCCGAGATTAATAAAAGTAGCATCTTGCAATCCGCTGCCCGAAGACTTATTAGAACCTCGTTTATTGGGGTTCAACTTACCATTAGACAAAATAGTGTTGTTTGAATTCGGTAGGCTCCCAAAACCGGTCCAAAGAACCTCTAAACGCCCTGCCATCTTTTGAGTAAACTGGTAGGTGAATCCGCCTCCTATCGTTTCAGGAATATAATTTTTTGCATGATGGGGCTCATATCCTCGATACCTTCTGTATTGACCCGTATAGCTTTTTTTCACAAAGGCAAATCCAAAGGTGAGAGCTTTATTGATATTCCACCTCCACCCCAAACTTAATCCTAATCCGTTCGAATGGTCCATTCCATTGTTCGTGACATTGCCTGGAGACACAGACCTTAACAAATTATCCGATTTTTGAAAGCCATTCCGAAGATGAGATAGATAAAAATAGTCCAATGAAAAACCTATCGAATGATTTTCATTAAGCTTTAATGAAAAGACAGAAGAAACGACCTGAGTTTTATCTTCTATAAGAGTAGGTGTTGTCCCTGTAATAGGAATAGGCTCCTTCGTTCGCAATTTCACATAACCGGGCGTCGTGTAGAAGGCAACGCTAATCGAACATTCATATTCTTTTATTTTTCCTCGTTTATGAATAGCCGCATCCGCGGTACATAAATAATCTGCCTTATAAGTCTGATCGATTTTTCCAGGGGGGAAAAAAGGGTTGTTATTGCGATTGTTGAGAATTGATTTTTGATGAACCAGAAAGAGTCCGATATCAAAACGGTCTTTAATCCATACGGCATTTGCAGGATTAACAACTCCAGCAAAGGCGTTATGACCACCCGAAATGGAATTGGGGCGACCACCAGCAACCATTCCATAGACGGCGCTGCTCATCAAATTCAGAACAAAAATGAGTTGTATAGCCCTGCTTATGGAACGGTTCATGGATTTCCAGATTTAAAATGTTCTTTAACAAAAAAATCAATGTACTATTTTTTTTTGCTTCTAACAATCGATTCTTTTTGAAGTTATACCGAACGTCATTCAAAAGTTGGCGTTTCTAGCGCGCCAAAACCCCGGAGATCGAACATAAGCCAGAAGTTAAGAAGCTGATTTAACAGATACAAACCTCATTTCCCGTGAAAATTGTACCTAGGTATATCGTAACTATCTGAATAAA
>JBAWZJ010000406.1:0-1688 GCA_037143085.1 Parachlamydiaceae bacterium
TCCAATGCATGCATATTTCCTGGTATGGCGTGATAACCAAAATATCCTCTGATTAGGCCCTACATTAAGACCTCTGCATTGAGAAGCCACTATATATTTTTTACACAGGAAAATCTTTTATTTTACTATCATACACCGTCTGGGCATCATTTAATGATAATTTTGAGTACATTTCAAGCGATTGTCGACTTTCATGCCCTGAATAAGGCTGTAATAACGCATCATCAACACCCTGCTTTTTCATCCAAGTAAATAAAAAATGTCTTAACTTATGGGGAGAAATGGAATGCTCTATTCCTGATTTTTGAGTATATTGTGCCAATATTTTTCTTATTCCGCGATCTGTATAAGGTTTTTTCCATGAAGACTCAAATAGATAAGTTTGTTTGTTTTTTCTCGAATTATCAACATGAATAGCTAGTGTTTCCCGAAATGCAGTAGGATACGGAACTATTCTGTCTTTTTTTCCTTTTCCTTCATTAATTCTCATCTGACATCGATCAAAATCAATATCAGACAATTTAATATGTATGAGCTCTGTTACTCGTACTCCTGTGTACAGTAATGTTTTAATCATAACTACATGTTTCATGTTACGGGATTTCCATACCGCTTCGTAATATTTGGAAATTTCCTCTTCTGTTGGAACCTGCGGAAGCCTTTTTGGGGATCCAGTGTTAACTTGGACGTCCAACTCTTTTCTAATTTGCCTGAATACTTCTCTTAAGTAGTTATAGTCAGGGCTTTCAGGTTTCAACAGTTTGATTAACTGCTTCGCTTTCTCTTTGACGGGCGTTCGATTGTTCTCTGTCATGAGCGAAATCCTCAATATTGATCATTAGACGCTTTGCCAAATCTAAAAGGAAAGTGCCATAGGGGTTAAAATGGGAATGGATAAGGGGTGACAACGCTCTATAATCCTCTGGTGTCAGCTTATTGCGCCAATATGGATCTGATAATATCTCCTGTATTAGCAGTGTATTGATATACACGGCGCAGGCTTGCAACAGATGCAGGCATAAAATCGATAATTCTTGCTCATCTGGGTCATTGCTGTTGATTTCGCCGAGCTTTCCATAAAAGAAAAAATTCATTACGCCGTTTAATCGTTCTACAATGTTAAGCCCCGCATTAATTTCTATTCGCAACTCTTCTTGCTGCAAGTATTTACAAAGAAATATCGTTTTGGCGGCTTTTCCTATTTCACAAAGGGCTTTGTAGGCAGGATGCTTGTAATTATCTTTGCTAAATCGCTTAACGAAAACATCAGCTTCAACCAAGCCAAGTTTAAGCGCAATGATATGTTTAACGGCCTCATGATAATCAGCTTCAATATGCTTCCATTGTATGCTGTCTTTTAATATGGCGGTTAAATTTGTATATAATTGCTTATCTGAATCGGACACCATATATAATTTTTGTTTATGGATGTTTTTAAGTCGTGGTAAAAGTTCGAAATTAAGCAGCTTGCCGGTGCCAAACCCAATGGTGCTTTGGCCATGCGTGTCCACATAAGCCGCATTGAGGTCCATTTTGGTACTATGTTCCAGTATGCCTTTAATCATGGAACCCACTTCAGACGATGTGCACGTTTTACTTTGTGAATGAATGCACAGTGCATTGGTATCAACATGGCGGCATTTTACGGTTCGTGCCACAAGCCCACACTTTCTAAAAAGGCTCTGTTT
>JBAWZJ010000407.1:0-1686 GCA_037143085.1 Parachlamydiaceae bacterium
CTCTAAGAAGGCTTGATTTAAGAGACAATCAACTAACCTCTCTTCCAGAAGGCATCCTTCTGCTAGAAAATCTAGAAAAACTAGATTTAAGGCTTAATAAGAATCTCGAAATCCCTTCCTGGTTAAATGAAATAGAAAATAGAGGATGCATCGTCTACTATTAGGAAAGCCCATCTATGAAAAATATTTATCCAAAAAAGTTTGCGCTTATTGGCTTCCCTGGAAGCGGGAAATCTACATTTGCCTCCAAGCTTGGTTAAATCTTAGACATTAGAATACGTCTCTTCACCTCCATTCAAGGGACTTTGTTCCTTACCTTCTGAGGGAGTTCTGATCCTTTTGGATGGATAGATTGTTTGTAAAATTTTTATTGACACTCATTTAATTTAACTATAAAAGTGTTTCAGAGCTCTATCAGGTAGTATTGAGCTTCTTGTGATTTTACAAAAAACATTAAATTGAAATATAGGACTGCACTAAAAACCGACTTGTGTCCGATCAATGGCGACTTGAAAAGTGTTGGTTTTCCCGCTTTTTGTGACTACTTTATTCAAGTATGTCAGGGAAAAATACAAAAATTGAAAAAACAACGCAATTTCATCTCGCTTGTCGCTAGGGAGTAGGTCGGCTCTAAACTATATCGAGCGTGCATGTCTGGGATATTATGAAATTATGAAATTATGAAATCGAGATCTTTTTTTCATCATAAAATATTGATAATTACACTTGGTTTGATAGCAAGCTTAAGTCCTTTTGTTGTTCTAGCTGATATTTGCGGTCAACCTGTACTGCAATTAGGTTGGTTTGCGGCAACGCAAGGAAAGTCACAGCATATAGATATTCAAGGATTGATTGGGGATGACTTTAGTGTGAATAGATCCTTTGGTCAAAATTTTCTTGTTGGAATCGGATATTATTTTGATGGGTTAGATATCCCTCAAGTCTGCATACAGTATGGGATAAATGCTTTCTATTTGGCTCCTACAAAGGTAGAGGGTGATGTAACCCAAGAAAATCTATTTACTAACCTATCTTATCATTATTCCCGTACGAACTATCCCATTTATTTTGCGGCGAAAGCGCTGATTCCTTGTACTCTCCATTCCGATATCGTCATCGATTTAGGCATTGGTCCTAATATTGTAAGCACTGGAGGTTTCAAAGAAAAATCTCTTGATGGAGGCATTACAATTCCTGATGCGCACATATTTTCAGGGAAAAACGTCGTTGCTTTCAGCGCTACAGCAGGTTTGGGGTGGCGGATTAATAATGTTTTGGGAAATTGCTCCTTCGAAATTGATTACCGCTTTTTCTATTTAGGTCAGGGCGAGCTAAAAAAAGTTAACAACCAGGTAAGAAACACTTTACGGACCGGTAATAGTTATGCAAACGCGCTCTTTTTTTCGATCTCTATCTAATTCTCTTAGAAACTTTTTGTTGTTGATGTCATTTTGTATCATTGAGAATTGTCATGGGGGCACTGGATTGTTTTTTGATATTTCAGCGACAGTAACAAATAACCCTTTGAATATCAAACTTGCTCTTGATGGGCGAGGACCCCTCTCGTGCCAAAATTACACATTGAATGGTTTAAGCTTAATTATCAACACAACAATTCCCAATCACACCTACTCTTCCGCAGGCATAAAGATAGATAATCCAGGTTATAGGGTGGCGGGTCTTTCC
>JBAWZJ010000408.1:0-1680 GCA_037143085.1 Parachlamydiaceae bacterium
GAATAGAACTCGCTTTATAGAGGAGAGTAGCTCTATTCTTCCAACAAGCCATTCTTTGTTACAAAATGTCCTTATTTACGTTCTCTGCATCCGGCGCAGATGATCAGATAGGCTCATCTCCGAAGGAGGTGTTTTCTACGGCTGATGGTGGAGGTCGAGTTTCGCATAAAAGAGAGGCTGCCCATTCAAGCACATTACCGGCACTTATCGCTCATGCTAAGGACGGTTCAACTCCTAATGGATTTGTTTACCTAAAAGGAGGGTCGAGTCATAGCCAGCACAATGCGACGATTGGAATGAATGAGTGTGTCAATGGAGCCGACGAATTAATCGATGGAAAAGGAACCAATGAAAATTTACGAAATACGACTTTAAAAATTATCAACCGAGTTGCTGATGGATTAGATCCTGTCAGTGCAACAAAAGAATTCATCCAATCATTTAAAGCTCGAGTCTCAGCTTTGACCGCCAATGATAATAGATCGTTTGTTTTGCGAGAATATAAGAAAGGGATCGAAATCATACAAGAAGCATCAAAAGACGAAACCCTTTATGACAGGATGTTAGGAGTCGTTATCGATTCTAACGATTCAAATGCGACTAAACTTCGTGAAATTGTATATCAACGACGATACGACATCATTCGTTTACAAGAGGTTATCGAAAGTCGTATAGGTAAACGGATCCAAAATATGAAAGATGCAATGAACAAGACCGATCGTTCATTCGTGAATTATATTCTTTTGAAGAAATTTTCAGATGCAAACGAACGTCAAACTCTGGAAAAGCTTTTTGGTATGACAGCTGTCATATTTGAACAAGAGTATGAAGAGCTACTCAAACAAGATGGAACCCCATTGTTTGACGGAAAAGAAAAAAAGTCTCTAAGATCATTTAAGACGAAGGTTTCGAACATTAGTGAAAAATACAGAGCCGCTATCACGGGTTTTCAAAAAGATCTTGAAAATGATTTTAACGAGTTGCGTTGCGCCGAATGGAGTTATAGAGCAAAAGTTTTTAAAGATATTCGTGTTGAAGTTAAAAACTGGACTCAACCGGAATTTTGCGATCACTACCTTGCAAAGGTAGGTCATAGGATCAGTAAAACGTGGGTGTCGAGGATGGAAAATCTTTCAAGGTTAGGGAGCAAAGCTCCGGAAGATTATAAAACACCGGTAAGTCAACGAAGGAAGTATCTTTCCTTACAAGATGTTAAAAATTGCGCAAAGGCATTCGGTGTCGATGCCGGCCTGTTCCTTCCATCTCTCTTTACTGGGGTGTAAAAATCAATTTTCTGAACAATTGTGATTATTCTATCAAAATAACTTGAAAGATTATAATTTCGTGTTTTATTATTTTTTTTATTTACAATATTGTTTTGTCTGTGTATAATTTCCTTTTATTTATATAGTTTTACTATTTACGCTAAGGGGTTGTTCTTATGAGCATTCAATCATCATTTTCAAATGGATTTCAAGTTCCGGATCAGCGTCTTGATTCATTAATTAGAGACAAAAAAGAATGTATAACAGATAAACTAGGGGGAATAATCCCGCAGACTAAAAAACTCCATGATAAAAAGTCTTTATTAATAGATAAAATGTCAGAACTGTTTAGTCGTCAGTGCGTTAGTGTTGAGGATAAAAGACAGCTAGCCGATGAACTTAACTGGTTTGAAAA
>JBAWZJ010000409.1:0-1676 GCA_037143085.1 Parachlamydiaceae bacterium
TAATATGACTATGTATAGATAGAGTGCATGAAATTCAGAGGTGATATGATGAGAAAGGTAGTTAAGGCCGGTGTCTTTAAAGCTGAATGCCTCAAAATGATGGATGAAGTCCAGAAAACTCAAATCCCTTTGTGGATTACCAAACACGGTAAACTCGTCGCTAAGTTAGTTGCTATCAAGGAAGAAAAGCGCCCTCTTTTTGGAAAAATGAAAGGAACGATAGATATTCATGGAGATATTGTAGAATCCATTGGGGAGGTTTGGGATGCCGATTCTTAAAACTCTCAAACAACATAAATTATTGTTAGATACCCATGTATGGATTTGGCTGATGTCCGGGAACAAAAAACTGAAAGCCGATTTCTTGAAAGCTATCGAGAAAAGAACGGAAGAAGAGTCGGCAAATATTCTCGTTTCAGCCATTTCTATCTGGGAAGTAGGAATGCTTGTTGAGAAAAAAAGAATTGAATTGAACATGAACACCTTACAATGGGTCGAAGAGGCCCTTAACAGCCCAAATATTTCTCTTGTTCCTTTATCGCCAAGCATTGCCATTCGAAGTTCTCAGCTACTTGGTGAGATCCATGGAGACCCTGCCGATCGTATTCTGACTGCCACTGCTTATGAACACCACGCTGTATTGGTGACTCATGATGAAAAACTCCTTGAGTATGGCAAAAATCGACAGATTTCGGCTTACAACCCTTGTTAATTTGTAATCGTATAGATAGCTCTAAACAAGGTCCCAAGACGCGGCTTTAAGAAGACTTTGGAGATATTTATCAAGCCCTTCAAGCGTTTGAAGCTCTTCAATTCCAAACCAGCGATATTCTACATGTTCTTCGCTCAACACCGGTTCCCCTTCAGTTTTTCCTATGTAGGTGAGGCGCACAACATGACGCTCTCCATTGAGAATAATGTCCTGAGCGCCAATCAGACGCGGTTCCTCAGTCACCTTTAAACTTGTTTCTTCCATCACCTCTCGCTCTAAATTTTCCATAAGCGACTTGCCTGGATCAATACGTCCTCCAGGAATATCCCATTTTTGCAAAACATCACAATATTTTTCCTCAGAACGACGCATCAAAAGAAATTTCCCTTCACCGTTTTCTAATAGAATTTTTACTCCGACTTGCAGTTGCATCTCTTTCATTTTAAAATTCAGAAAAGTATATCTTGGGTCCTAATTTCGGATGATCGCGATGCACTTGCTCAAGGCAACTTTCCCACTTTTTAATTTCGTCTTGGGTTAATTGATTGTCCTCAAGAAAAATAGTAAATGTTCGAGGCCATCTAGCTAAACAATCCGGCAAATTCTTTAACTGGTTTTTACAAAGAGTCAAATGACTTAAATGTTTCAAACATCCAAGAATATCATCAGGGAAAGTTTGTAGTAAGTTACCATGGAGATTGAGTACTTCCAGTCTTTTTAACAAACGGATGCTGTTTGGGAGAATTTGGAATCGGTTTGCTGAAAGATTGAGATGGGTTAACCTATTCAAAGAACGTAGATCAGGAAGATTTCGTAATTGATTGCCGGCAAGTTCAAGAACGACTAACTGCTTTAACATACAAATAGTTTCAGACACCTCTAGCAATTGATTGCAACGAAGATCAAGAATTCTCAGCGGTTCCCGCTGATCATTTTTCTCGAGCAGATTAAATTTTGATTTCGT
>JBAWZJ010000410.1:0-1658 GCA_037143085.1 Parachlamydiaceae bacterium
GGTGTGTGTTGCAACTAAGGACATAGGTTGAAATGCTCTCTCTTTTTCTTGAATGTAGAAGTCGCACTCTTGTAATTGCTCGCTAACAAACATTTGCTTTCGGTCAAGAATTTCCTTCATACGCACAAGCAAATCAGTTTTCTGCATCTTCAGTTGAAGACTGCTCTATCGCATCTAGCAATCCTAACCCAACGCCTATACTCTCGCGATTTTTATTATATTCATCCTGATTTATAAGCAATTCAACATACTTTTGTTCCGAAAATTTTAATTCTTCTGAAGCGTGTGTTGGAACTGAAGAGCCTGGTGTCTTCAATATAGGTAAAAACTTTCTCTCTTTTTGTTTAATACACAATTCACACGCTCTTAATTGTTCGTTAGCAAATGTTTGTTTTCTGTTAAGGATTTCCCTCATACGTACAAGCAAATCAGTAGGCGCTAAATCTTTTTCTTTTACTACACTCGTTAATTCACCAATAAGCACTCTGAATTCTATCCTTGCCGCTTCTAGAGCTGATGTCATCATAACCTCTTCTTTATAATTTTATTTTTCGGCACAGTAACGCAAAAATAAGATTTGATCAAGAAATCGTTACGTTTTTTTTCCCAATGTGGTACGATTCCCTCATGCATACGATTGATAACTTATCACAGCCCACCCAAGAAATTGAGGCCAAACTTCAATACACTTTTAAGGACCACGCGCTCCTCGCTTTGGCCTTTGTCCACCGTTCGTATATCAACGAACATAAGGAAGTCCCTCAACATAATGAACGGTTAGAATTTTTAGGGGACTCTATTCTGGGATTGCTTACAGCGGAATATCTTTACCGACAGTTGCCGACGACAGCAGAAGGTGACCTTTCGTATCTTCGCTCCCGTCTTGTGGAGGCATCATCATGCGTCTCTTTTGTCCAAAATCTCGGGATCGAGCAATATTTACTTCTCGGTAAAGGGGAAAGGATGAATGACGGCCGGGGCAGAGACTCTATCTTAGCTGATCTCTTTGAAGCTATTATCGGGGCTATCTATCTAGATGGAGGGATTGAAGCTGCACGACACTTTCTCTTTAGTAATTTTAAATCGAAAATTGAAGAAATTTTGAAAACACCTTTGTCTAATTGGAAAGCGATCCTCCAAGACTACTGTCAAAAGAAGCACCAACAAACGCCCATCTACCAAGTACTTGAAGAATCCGGCCCAGACCACAGCAAAAAATTTATCATCGCTGTCATCATATCCAACCAAGAGGTTGGCCGCGGAACAGGCGCTTCCAAAAAAGAGGCTCAACAGTCGGCTGCTGCCGATGCATTGGCTCGAATCCACAGAGAATAAGAGGCCTAACGTATGGCAACAAAGCAGAAAAGCGTCTGGTACTGTGGAGAATGCGGTCACAAGCAAATGAAGTGGAGCGGTCAATGTCCCCAATGTGAGAAATGGAACACGTTGAACGAAGAAATGGAGCTTCCTCCTTCATCCCGCCGTTTTGAAGCCGCCCCACTCGGCCCTACAAAGGCGATGAAATTAAAAGACGTCTCTCTTCTCGCAACCCCCCGCATCCTCACAGGTTTGCGTGAATTCGACCACCTTATCGGCGGAGGCATCGTCCCCGGTTCACTAACACTTGTCGGCGGAGACCCGGGAATAGGGAAATCGAC
>JBAWZJ010000411.1:0-1650 GCA_037143085.1 Parachlamydiaceae bacterium
ATTATATAGCCTATTGCTCGGTTGTGATAAGATTGCTGCTGTTTCTGAAAGGTCGACAGGGGGGCAGACGGCGATTACTCCAAGAAGCTTTTTTGGACCCATTTTACCAAGCTCTGCTGTGAGTTTAAGGGCTATATTACCGCCTAAGGAGAAGCCTATAAGAATCATTGGTGAAAGGGGCGTTTGCTCCTTAAAAAGGTTGATGACAGCAAGAATATCGCTGCTCAGCCCCCCATGGTAAGTCTTCTTTGCAAGAGCGTTGCCTGATCCGCTGCAACGCATGTTGACACGAACAATGCGAAAGCCTGATTCATAGAGTTTGCGGCAAATCCTGACCATGTAACCGGAGAGGTGGGATCCGCCAAGTCCATGAACAAGAATGACTGTTTTTTCTGTTTTTTGCCAAGATGGAGGAGTTGAGACTTCACAGCAAAGGGAATTTTCGTTATCTATAGGAATAAGCTGTTGAGTCGAAGGCGGTGCAGATCCTGTAGGGGAAAGGTAAGCTAAAACGGTTTGAGCGTGAGGGGAGCTGAATCCCTGGAGAGGCTCAAATGGTAATATCTCAACCGCTGGAGGCGTCTCCTGAGGCTGTTCTTCGGGGGGCTCTTTATTGAATAGTTTGATCATAGATCTTAGATTCTAATAAATAATGGGTAGGAGATGCAAGTGAAAGAAATAATCACTCAGTTGTTAAGTCAAGCCGGAATCTCTATTGGAGGTCCAAAACCATGGGATATCCAGGTTTATGATGAGAGATTTTATTCCCGTGTCTTTCAAGATCAACACTTAGGCTTAGGTGAAACATACATGGAAGGATGGTGGAATTGCCAGTCCATCGACGAATTGATCAGTCGCATCTTAAAAAGTCAGATAGAAAATCGATTGAAAATCACCCCTAAAGATATTTTCTATTTTTTCATGCACAAGTTATTTAACTTCCAAACTCGATGTAAAGCAACGGAAGTTGCTCACAAGCATTACAATATAGGCAACTCATTATATCGTAGTATGTTAGGTGAAACAATGAACTATAGTTGCGGCTATTGGAAAAACGCTTCCACTCTCGACGAGGCGCAATACAATAAGATGGAGCTGATTTGCCGTAAGCTCGACTTAAAGCCAGGAATGAAAATCTTGGATATCGGCTGCGGATGGGGAGGACTTGCGAAATATGCAGCGGAAAAATATGGAGTTGAGGTTGTAGGGGCAACGATCTCACAACCGCAAAAACAGTTTGCCGAGGAGCGTTGTCAGGGACTTCCTGTTCAGATTTTATTGAAAGATTATCGAGATCTTCCGAAGGATGTCTTCGATCGAGTCGTTTCAGTTGGAATGTTTGAACATGTCGGTTATAAAAACTATCGGTTTTTTATGGACGTCGTTTCCAACCGTTTAACCAAAGAGGGAATATTTTTACTGCACACAATCGGAGGCAATATATCGTATGTGCGGGGCGACAACTGGGTGAATAAATACATTTTCCCCAATGGAATGCTTCCGTCGATCTCTCAAATAGGAAAAGCACTTGAAGGATATTTTGTGATGGAAGATTGGCACAATTTTGGAGTGGACTACGATAAGACGTTAATGGCGTGGCACAAGAACTTTAATGGCAATTGGAATAATCTTGAAAACGGAGATGAGCGT
>JBAWZJ010000412.1:0-1645 GCA_037143085.1 Parachlamydiaceae bacterium
TACGAAATCAAAATTTAATCTGCTCGAGAAAAATGATCAGCGGGAACCGCTGATCAAATTAAAGATATTGATGGAGTTCGGTCTATTAATAATCAGATAACAGTGAAGAACAAATAATTGTTGAGGAGAGGCTACTTTTGTGGCTTCTCCTTTTCTCAACTGGATTTTTAATAACATTTTATCTCACACCTCGCTAGCACGTTGCACTTAAAGTATCCATAGTCGTTGCATCAACCATCTCTTGGTTGATGAGTCCAAAATCAGTAAGGGAATGAAAAATGGGCGAAATGAAATTGAAAATAGGGGTCATGGGATCTGCTTCCGGCAAAATCTCCAAAGCGCATAAAAAAATTGCCTATGAATTGGGTTGTGCAATAGCAGAAAAAGACTGCATTACCATTACCGGAGCATGTCCTGGATTTCCGCTTGAAGCGGCCAAAGGAGCAAGCAGAAATGGGGGATTAGTTGTGGGAATATCACCAGCACTTAGCGAAAGAGAACATATTGAAAAATATCACTCGCCGATTGCATATCATGATGTACTTATATTTACAGGAAGCGGACTTATGGGAAGAGAGGTTGTCAATATACGCAGCTCAGACATCGTGATTATTATGGGCGGTCATTCAGGCACTCTTGGTGAATTTTCGATTGCTTATGATGAAGGTAATCTCATCGGAGTTCTACTCGGTACTGACGGTATTGCGTCGGAGATTAAGAATATTGTCAGATTTATAAAAAAGAAAACCGGTGCTAAGGTTATGTACGAATCAAATCCTCGCGTCCTTTTAGATAAACTCATCGATTATTATCTCAAAAAGCATTACAAGCATCCCGACATACACTCCCTAGTATCATAAATAAACAATAGAATTTCAGCGGATTTTTTTTGTAGATTGCAGAAAGAAAAAACATGACATACATATTTGTAGGCTTGTTTTCTGTTTTTGAAACCTTCTATCTCTTTTCACCAAGAGAGACAAAATCAATAAAACCCTTTGTAATGTCAACATACTTCAATTGAACGGAAACCTTATCTCCAATATTCAACCCTTCAGAACCTCGGATGATTTTGCCCTCGACTGCTGGCTGAAAGATACGTACCCAAGTGCCTTTATCACTAACCCCAGTAATAATTCCCTTAAAAACTGTTCCTATCTGAGAGGATAGAAGCGCTGCTGCAGCTGATTTATTTATTTGCCTTTCCACTTTCGTTGCAGCATCCTCTTGTTGGGTACAATGAGTAGCTAGACTATGCAGTTCTTCTAATGTATATGGAACTTTTCCACCACTTAAGAAAGCTTTATATTGACGTTGTGAAATAAGATCAGGAAAACGTCGGTTCGGTGCTGTAGAGTGTGTGTAATCAGATAAAGCAAGAGCGAAATGCCCCACAGGGCTGTCTTTGTCATTTTCTACAACATATTCGCCTCTTCCAAGGAGCTTAATTACTGTCAAAGAAAGATCAGGAAAGGTATCAGGATCCTTTTTTTTTCTATTAATTAGAAAAGCATCTAACGCTTTTGAGTCGGGTTGTTGAGGAAGATCTTCTCCAAAGTTTTTTGCAATTTTTACAATTCGATCCCAATACTTGGGAATGCGTACAACGCGACGCAGATTGGCGATTTTTGCATCTCTAAAATGC
>JBAWZJ010000413.1:0-1644 GCA_037143085.1 Parachlamydiaceae bacterium
TTCCGGTTTCCTCAGCTGAAGCATCAAGGTTTAGAAGATGTCCTAGCACTCCCATTGATGAAAATTGATATTTTTTGGAGTCCTCGTAAAGATGGATCCATTCTTATTGTGAATTCTTTGAGACCTCTTGCATGCAAGAGGTCTATTGTGTTGATGTTTTCTCTGTTTTTTCTTATCCTTGTGGATCTCACGTAATTATATAGGTGTTGTTTATGTCTGAGTCCGCGCCAAAAATAAAAATTGCTCCAAATTCTAAAGACTCTGAAATGATGGTATTGGGATGTATGCTCACAAGCATTAACAGTCTGAATATCGCTGCGGATGGTTTGGATGACTCCGATTTCTATTATTCTGAGCATAAAATCATTTTCCAGGTTCTTAAGTCTGCTTATCGAAATGATAAGCCTGCTGATGTCCACCTGGTTTGTGAAGAATTGAAGCGACTAGATAAGCTTAAAGCTGTTGGCGGTGCCGGTTATGTTGCTACGCTTGCTCAATATGCAGGAACGTCGGCTCATATTGAAGAGTATGTTTCGATCGTTCGCGATAAATCTGTTCTCCGTAATATGGTCAACGCAGCTCAAACAGTTGAAAAGAAGGCGTTGGAAGAACCTCCAGTAGTTGCAGATATTTTGGATGAAGCGCAACAGCTGTTCTATAGCATCAGTCAGCGAGCAAACCCATCGAACGGCAAGCTTGTTGGCGAGATTTTGTCTGGAGTGAAGGCGGAATCTAATCAATCATTCTTAAAAGATCTTCAGGAGAAGCAGGAGAGATTTCAACTGAAAGGGCCTGAAGAAGCAGGGATCACCGGGATAACGTCT
Source organism: Parachlamydiaceae bacterium (assembly GCA_037143085.1). Classification (GTDB taxonomy): domain Bacteria; phylum Chlamydiota; class Chlamydiia; order Chlamydiales; family Parachlamydiaceae; genus JBAWVE01. Next base: position 825 of record JBAWZJ010000413.1, read on the forward strand.
CATTTTGATGACATTGATAAAATGTTGAATGGTCTAAACAATTCCAACTTGATGATTCTAGCTGCGCGTCCTGCGATGGGTAAAACCGCTTTTGCCCTTAACGTTGCTGAAAATGTATGCTTCAAAAGTAATATTCCTGTTGGAATATTCTCTTTGGAAATGAGTGCTGAGCAGTTGGTGCATCGCTTGATATGTTCGCAGGCTGAGGTGGAGTCGGACAAAATCAAAACCGGCGCTTTGAACGGGATCGAGTTCCAACGTGTTGTTGGGGCTGTCAATAGCATGCAAAATCATGTGATGATCATTGACGACCAACCCGGGTTAAAGGTGACGGACTTGCGGGCACGGGCGCGGCGGATGAAAGAGAGCTATGGGATCGGATTCCTTGTTATCGATTATTTGCAGCTGATTTCAGGTTCTGGCTCGTTCCGGACTCAAGAAAATAGGCAGAATGAGATTGCTGAAATTTCCCGAATGTTAAAAAACTTGGCAAGGGAGTTGAATATCCCCGTTCTTTGTCTATCTCAGCTATCTCGTAAGGTGGAAGAGCGGCAAGGGCATCGGCCAATGATGAGTGACTTAAGGGAGAGCGGTAGTATTGAGCAAGATAGTGATGTCGTCATGTTTATGTTAAGACGTGAATATTATGATCCTATGGATAAACCGGGAATGGCCGAGTTAATCATCGCAAAAAATCGTCATGGCGGGATTGGTAATATCAATTTGACATATCGAAAAGAGATTGTCCAGTTTGCTAACTATACCCCAATGAGAAATCCGCGAGGTTTGGGTGCAGATGAGATGGATCCAGCCTTTAACG
>JBAWZJ010000414.1:0-1635 GCA_037143085.1 Parachlamydiaceae bacterium
GTTTGAACGACGAGCGAGGCACGAGCTCGTCGTTCAAACTTGTACAAAGTCGAGATTAACTGATCAATCCGATCATTAAAATCAAGGGCCCAAGCTCCTCTTGCACCGAATAATACGATAAACATTGTTATGAATTTAAGCATTGTTTCCTTGACTCTGTTGTTTTCGAGAAAGAAGATGCTTTATAATCTATTTTGAAGTCAAACTTTTCAGGCTATACTGGTTCCAGTTGAAATTTGGCGTTTCTAGTGTCTAGTACACGGTATTCTTCAGTCGATTATGAAAGACACTAAAAATCATGAAAAAGTGATGGAAGCCAAGATAAGAAATATTACCTCATCTTTCAGCTAAAATCCTGAATATACACAGAAAATCGAGGGGTTGCTCGAAAAGGTGAGAGTCTACTGGAATGATCACAAGCTTCAGCAATGGCAAACTCGGATATTAAGTTTCGAGTCCAGTTACGTATGAGATGAGTTCTTTTTCAAGTCAATAGTGAGCAACTGCTGTTTAAGAACAGGAAGACGTTCTCGAACCGTTTGCCATACGGTGGAAAGATTTACCCCAAAATATTCGTGGATCAAGATGTTTCTCATCGCAACCATTTGTTTCCAAGGAACGTCTGGATGAGCGTCTCGAAAAGCAAGCGGTATATGAACGCTTGCCTCGCCGATGATTTCAAAATTTCGTATGACAGCATCTAAGACGAGTTTGTTTTTCTTAAACTCGGAGGAGGTCATGTTTTCCGTGTATTGTTCAATGTTGCTGATGGCTTGCAAAATGTCTTTAATACGGAAAGGCCATTCTCTAGAAGATTTGCTTGGCTTCATTGAGAATCCTCTTTTTTAGCGCGGGGTGTAAAGCTGGTCTACTCACGAGATCCACGTCGCATTTCAGGAGATCTTCTAGGTAAAATTTCAGGTCGATGAATTCAAATAGATCCTTTTTTGGATCAAAATCAACAAGGATGTCAATGTCACTGGCTTTCGTTGCCTCGTTTCTAGCTGTAGAACCAAAAATCGCTAGATGGCGACTTCCCAATTGGGATAATTCCTTTTGATGGGATATCAGAAGTGTTTTAGCTTTATCAAATCGGTTGTTCATGTACCCATTTTGCCGTCTTTGGTGATGCCAAGTCAAGAAATTACACAAATTTTATGCTCTAGACTGGAAAAGACTGGCACAAAAGGGAGAGAATAATTTTATTAGTGGCGCAGCAAAGAAAAAGTTAGAGAGTCTGCAAAACTAAATTTAATGGTGAGAGTTTTCGGCAAAACATACGTTTTTACTCGCAAAGTTCGGTTGCATTATGCAGATTTCTAGTTCATATGATTTTGTATCTTCAGCGCATCTTCGTAGGATTCCTTCTCCACAGATTTATTTGTAAAACGATTTTGGATGTTAGCAATTTTGTACTCTATAATACCATCAACCAGATCAATATACTTAATATTTGAATCTAAAGTAGGATCGTGCTTTTCATCAGAGTAAAAAAAATATCACTAATTCAATATTTCTGTAAGTCAATGGAAATTGAACTAAATATGGTCTTATTTTTTCAGAATCATTGATTTCACGAAGAAAGTCTTCTATGCATTTGAGGATTAAATCTCTTCCTTCTTCTTTTGTAACCAA
>JBAWZJ010000415.1:0-1630 GCA_037143085.1 Parachlamydiaceae bacterium
AACTATACTGTAATCCTTTTTTGCAAAAGAACCCTTGGCCTGGAACATAGATCCAACGGCCAAAATCTTTCATGATAACAGATTCTCCCTCATACGATAAATTTCGGGAAAAAGTTAAACGGTTATCTTCGGTAACGTGATAATTAAGATCTGAATTTAATGGAGTGAGATGAATATGAAATCCATCCTGCCCATTCATCCAAATGCGGTGTTGATTAATAAAATCAAGGATTTGATCCTCCGGTACAACCGTTTCAATTTCATCAAAATACCGTCCTTCCCAACGGTAAAATCCCCTTCCTTCAATAAATACCCAAGCTCCAAACTCCTGAGTCCACTTTGCGGAAAGATCGCCGGGCGTAAAAATGTATGCTTGGATATGCAAGTTCGATTGTGAATCAAAGGACAGAGCATACGAAACGGTGACAGGAACCTCGCGGATCACAATGCCGGAAACTAACCCTTTAAGAACAGAAGCATGCTCATTTAAAACATCCTCAATAGCGCTTAAATCGCCTAAGGACTTTAAAAAACATGTCTCTTTTGAATAAAAACCATCTTCCGGAATATATGTCCAATCGCCACAGTCAATCCCTTTGGGATGTTTATGATTATCATGAAAATTTTTCTTCTTTTTTGCCGGAACAATCGTGAATTTTTTCTGTTCCTTATCGTAAGTCACCTTCTCAATCCAATCAGTCGACTCAGAACGGACGATTAACGGTGATTTTACTGTATGCAAACCGGGAATAATGCTTTGTAGCCAATCCTGGGGAAGTAACCAATTAGCCACAACTCCCGGAAATCTCACCGTGATGCCATTGGGAATTTTCTTTGATGAGTAAGAAATATCGATCATATAACTTCCTCTCTCTTGCATAGCCAAAAACCACTTGGCTAAATCACTCCAAAAAGAAAGGTCGTAGGCAAGCTTAGGAGTAGGCTTCCCCCGTTGCCAAAGATCAATTTCTTCTTCAGAAAGATTGGAAAATTTTAATGATGTTTCTTCAGTTTCTTCAGATCTCTTTAAAATAAGCTTTTCAAGGTAAGTCTGAATTTCCGGAGTCTCTCCCTCGATAGTAAAAATCAACTTCCTTTCACCGCTCCGACAAACATATTCCCCGCCTTTTGTCGCTTTCAGTTGGTCTGGCCTTGCATCCATCTCATCTGAACAACAGCGGCATAAGAGATTCCACAAAGAATCTTCAAATCTCTGATGGGTAGGTAGCGGATACTCACCATAGACGTGCAAAAACGCTGCGGCTTGATGGACGCAAGGACGTCCGTTTTCACTTGGCTTACAGGAACAAAAACTATCTTGGAGTCGACCATGAGGATCGAGCTGTAAAAATGCCCACTCCTCATTTTTTGTTGTAGGATCTACAACGAGAACTTGATACGTTCCACCTGAAAATTCAATGTCTCTCGCCAAACCTGCAGTCAGGCATGCTTTAGCTTCCTTTTGGAATTTCTTGAGAAAAGGAGGTAACACAATCATAAAAGATTTCCACCAACGTAAAGGATAATTCCCGCATTGTACCTGATGAGATCTTAAAACAACAGAGAGGGTTTAACCTAGTACACTGTTTCACTTAAATTGTCTGATTTGACTGCGTCAAAGCCCCGGGGT
>JBAWZJ010000416.1:0-1621 GCA_037143085.1 Parachlamydiaceae bacterium
AATTGGCCTGTGTCACACCAGAAATGCGGGGTCAATCTTTACCCGATTTTCCCGTAGACGGTTACAATGGGGAAATCGGAGATTTTACTTTCGTCATTCATCGGGCACCTTGACAAATTTGCCTAAATCCACGTGTGATTTAGGGACGCAAGTCGGATTTAAAGTAGATAGTTATACTGGTTCCATTCAAAATTTTCCAAATTTCAACTGGAACTGGTATATAGTTGGAGTTTTAGGAGTGCACAAATCGTAAACTCCGACTAGATAAACAATTATTAATATGATATGTTCTTATCTTTTCAGGGAGTTTTACAATGAGATATCTGGCAATATTAGGCAGTACAGGATCTATAGGGAAAAATTGTTTGGCTGCAGCGAAACATCTGGGTAAAGATGTTGTCCGTGTCGTTGCACTCGCCGCAGGGAACAACATAGATCTCTTAGAAGAACAAGCGCGCGAATACCAGCCTGAGCTCATTGCTGTATATAATCTAGAAAAGGCAAGCCAGCTTCAAAAGAGACTCCCGCATATTCCTGTTCTTGGAGGAATGGAAGGATTGGAAGCTGTTGCCACCTATCACAAGGCCTCTTTAGTCGTTTCCGCTATTAGCGGCGCTATTGGACTTATCCCAACTATTGCAGCGATCAAAGCTAGAAAAAATATCGGATTTGCTAATAAAGAAGTTCTTGTCTCCGGTGGCGCTGTCGTGATGTCATTAGTCAAAGAGTATGGGGTTGAACTCATACCGATAGACAGCGAATTGACGGCAATTTTTCAATGCCTCAAAGGTGAGGGCGCCAAGGTTGTAAAACGGATTCTAATCACTGCTTCCGGAGGGCCATTTCGAAATTTTACGATGGATCAGTTGGAAAATGTCACTGTTGATCACGCTCTAAACCATCCCAACTACCGAATGGGGCCTAAGGTGACGATCGACTCTTCAACACTGATGAATAAAGGATTGGAGATGATTGAGGCTCATTGGCTGTTTCAGATGCCTTTAGAAAAAATAGAGGTTGTTGTCCATCCTGAGCAGATCATTCACAGTATGGTTGAATTTATCGACAATTCCATGTTAGCCCACATGTCCGAGCCTCATATGCTTGTTCCAATTCAGTATGCGATCACCTATCCCGAAAGATACGAGGGGAGTCTGGCTCCCTTTGATTTTCTAAAGAACGGTACATTGCATTTCGCTCAGCCTGACACCAACAAATTTCGATGTCTTGACCTTGCGTATGAAGCGGTACGTCGTGGCGGCAGCCTCCCTTGCTATATGAATGCTGCTAATGAGGTCTTAGTAGGCCGGTTTCTTAATAAAGAGATCGGTTGGCGTGATATAGCTTCTAAACTCGAACATTTGATGTATCGTCATAATGTAGTTCCTACGACATCACTTCATGATATTCTTGCTGTCGATCAAATGGCCCGGGATGAGGCGTTTTTGTTGTGAGAAAACGGCTTAATTTTGAGCTATGAGCAGTATGTTCTGGTTTCAGTTGAAAGTTGGCATTTCTAGCTGTGCGAAAATTAAGGGGGCGAAGAAGTTGTTAAAGTAAAAGTTTTACTTAAGTAGCTTCGTCGACAGGATTTTATTGTCTTCTCATTTTGAGTTAAGAT
>JBAWZJ010000417.1:0-1598 GCA_037143085.1 Parachlamydiaceae bacterium
CGCTATGATAGCATCTTCGACAATGGACAAAATGAAGGAGAGAAACATCCGATCGCCGAAATTAACTTTGGCTTACTGGACGCTGGTAGATGGTTGCTAAAAGTCGTCGGAGGCCCTAACAACGGGGCTGAATTCTCAATGCAAACAGGCAACACTTATGTCATTGGGACAGATCCAAATGCATGCGATATTGTCTTTCATGACACCAGTGTTTCAAGACAACATGCCAAAATCACAATATCTCAAGATGATGTGATCTCAATAGAGGATCTGCGAAGCCGTAATGGAACATTGATCGACGGAAAGTCTCTAAAAGAAAAGCAGCTACTGACTCCAAATGTCCTCATCTCAATCGGCACGACATCTTTTGTTGTTTTTGATAGAGAAGGACAAATGCAGACAATCATCTCTCCATTAATGCCATCGATTGTAAAAGTGCTACAAGAAGAACCTCAGAAAAAAACAACAAAAGACGAAGAGAATAGCGAGAAATCGCCTTCTGGGGAACAATCCCCGGTCGTAGAAAAGCCAGCCCCGGCTCAGGAATCACACCCAAGTGTAACTCTAGGGGCCCTCATCCTTATAGGAATCCTTACGGGACTAATCGTTATCATTGGAATCGGAACATCAACACTATTTCGAAGCGAGCCTGTTCCTGCAGCTTCAATGATTGACACTTCTAAACTTCTAGATGCAGCATTAGCACCTTTTCCGAGCGTAAAATATACATTCAATCCCGGCACAGGGCAGCTGTTCCTGGTTGGGCACGTTTTGACGACAACAGATAAAAGTCAGTTGTTGTACGCTCTTCAAGGCATGTCTTTCATTAAAAGCCTTGACGACAGCGGCGTTGTCATCGATGAATATGTTTGGAGGGAAACGGATCAAATCCTGCAAAAAAATCCGGAATGGAAAGGGATTACTGTCATCTCCCCTTCCCCTGGGCACTTCGTTCTCTCTGGTTACTTAATGACCCGTTCCGATGCAGACCGCCTTACTGAGTACCTGAATGCCAATTTTCCTTATCCTGATCTCTTAGAAAATAAAGTTATCATCGATCAGGAAGTGCTCTCTTCTGCGACAGGAATACTCCAGGCTAAAGGATTAAAGTCGATTACACCAAAGCTTGATAACGGCGAAGTTGTCCTCTCTGGAGGAGTCCCCACAGGGAAAGAAGATGCCATTACAGCCGCTGTCGCTGAAATTAAAGAGATCCGCGGAGTTCGTGGTGTTCGCAATATGACAAGCGGATTGGCTCCAGATGAATCGGTTGTGAATATTTCATCGAGTTACGAGGTTACCGGCGTTTCCTCTGAAGGGAGCAACATCAGCGTTATCATCAATGGTCGTATCTTAATGAAAGGAGACTCCCTTGACGGGATGACGATCACAAAAATTCAATCTAATGCCGTTTTCCTTGAAAAAGACACTACAAAGTATCGGATTGATTTTAACTTATAAACTCACCTTATGCAAACAGAGCTGCATTTCGGCTGAGCCAAAACTCCCGGAGTCGATCTCTTTGCATAAGGTAAGTTATAAAATTGTTGTTTTAATTAGATTATGTTATAATAACATTTAGGAAGCGGTTTGTACAC
>JBAWZJ010000418.1:0-1597 GCA_037143085.1 Parachlamydiaceae bacterium
TTAGAAATATATTTGAATAGATTTTTTTGCTTGGGTTTTGGCAAGCAATAAAAGCTTGTGTTCGATATAGCAAGTGCTATATTCTATCTACTTTGATATATAACCTACTGAATTGGAGTGACTATGAATCACGAGCATGACTGTCGACCAGAACAGATAAAAGAAATACGAAAGCAGCTTAACTTAAGCCAAGAAGAATTTGCTAAAAAACTTGGTGTTAGTTTTACCAGCGTTAACCGTTGGGAAAATGGCCAAACTAAACCCTCTAAGCTAGCTCGACGGCAGATTTTGAATCTTCTGGAACACATTAGAGAATACGCAACCTCAGCAAATCTAAAAGGATAAAGTGTTTATGTTTGAACAAGCATTTAAAAATATCGATGACATTTTGCATAAAGATGCAGGTGCTTCCAGTGAATTAGATTACGCTGAACAGACTTCTTGGATTCTCTTTCTCAAATATCTCGATGATTTGGAAAAAGAAAAAGCCATGGATGCCGAATTGCTCGGCAAAGCTTACCAATTTATCATCGACAAACCTTATCGTTGGGAAACTTGGGCGGCTCCAAAAACGGCTGACGGAAAACTAGATCATGATCATGCGTTGATTGGAGATGACCTCAAGACTTTTGTCGATCATGAACTCTTTCCATATCTAAAAAAATGCAAAGATAAAGCAACAAGCCCGAATACGATTGAATATAAAATCGGTCAGATATTTAGCGAGATCAAAAACAAAATCCAAAGCGGTTACAGTCTTCGCGATATCTTGGAGATTGTTGACACTCTCCGTTTTCGTTCTCATAAAGAAAAACATGAGTTATCCCACCTTTATGAAGTCAAAATCAAAAATATGGGCAATGCTGGTCGTAATGGCGGAGAGTATTACACACCTCGCCCATTAATTCGTGCCATTATAGAAGTCGTAAACCCAAAAATTGGCGAGCGGATTTACGATGGTGCTGTAGGATCAGCAGGATTTTTATGCGAAGCGTTTGACTACTTAAAGAATAGCAAAAAGAGTTTAAGCACAAGCGATGTTAAAATTTTGCAAGAGTCAACTTTTTATGGCAAAGAAAAGAAGAGCCTCGCCTTTATCATAGCCATCATGAATATGATTCTCCATGGCATTGAAGCACCTAATATAGTCCACACAAACACCCTTTCAGAAAAGCTCAGCGATATTCAGGAAAAAGACCGATTTGATGTGGTATTGGCTAATCCACCTTTTGGCGGTAAAGAGCGAAAAGAAGTGCAGCAAAACTTTCCAATAAAAACAAGCGAAACGGCTTTTTTGTTCCTTCAGCATTTTATCAAAATACTAAAGGCTGGTGGTAATGCTGGTATAGTGATTAAAAATACTTTCCTATCCAATACTGATAATGCTGCAATTAGCTTACGTAGAGAACTTCTGGAAAATTGCAATCTGCATACAATCCTCGACTTGCCAGGTGGAGCGTTCCAAGGAGCTGGGGTAAAAACGGTAGTCTTATTTTTTGAAAAAGGTTTGCCGACTCAAAAAATATGGTTTTACCAACTTAACCTAGCGTAAGTTTATTTCGCAGAGCGAAATTTCTCTCCACTCAAAATTTTTAAA
>JBAWZJ010000419.1:0-1597 GCA_037143085.1 Parachlamydiaceae bacterium
TTGTTGGCCTTGCTCACATCTTGGGCCAGTTTTTGGCCGGCTGCAAAGCGCTCATCTGTCACGCCTCGCTCCTCATCAATAGCGCCTTCGGCTATGGAATCATCACAAGTCGCGACATCTGAGGTTTCTCGCTCGTCCGAAACTCTGGCCGAAGATGTAAGCAACACCACTTTGTTTCCCACAAGCTTATTTATTCTCTTAATAAAGTCGGCTATTTCCTCTTTACTATACGTGTTTGCCAACGAAAGCATCGGATGCTGGTGAGAAACAGTATGAAACCCTTTAGCCACCTCAAGAGTGACAGATTCATTCACACGCTGCGTTGGAGATGTTTGTGAAACCCAATCAGGATGTTCCTGCTCCAGCTGTTCAAGTTTTTTTAAAAGGTGGTCGAAAGTCTCATCGCTAATCGTTGGATTGCTATCAACGTAGTAACGTCGGTTGTGCTCCCAAATTTCTTCGCACAGTCTCTCATAATCTTTTTTGGTGATACTCATGATACTTGAAAAATGATCGTTGCTAAGGGTGAAAGTTGAATTGTTAGGCCGACAGGGTCTCCGTTCGGCATTTTATTGATGCGCACATTGGCATTAATCTTTCCTGATCCCCCATAACATTCCGCATCGGAATTGAATACTTCCCGAACAGCACTGAAATGAGGAAGGTTAATATAATATTCAGGATGATAGGTAGGAGTGAAGTTGTGGACACATAAAAACTGCCCTTCGGACCCCTTTCGCAAATAGCTAATAACGCTATTGTGAACATCCGAAAAGTCAACCCATTCAAATCCGGTATAATCGAAATCCTTCTCCCACAAACAACTATTTTTCACATACAGGTGATTAAGGTCTTTTACCATCGTTTGCACACCTCGGTGTGTGGGAAAACTCAGTAGAGACCATTCAATCTCTCCTTTACAATTCCACTCATTCCATTGACCAATCTCCCCGCCCATAAAGAGAAGCTTTTTCCCTGGCTGACACATCATGTAGCTTAACAACAGACGAAGATTCGCAAATTGTTGCCAGAGATCTCCAGGCATTTTACTGATGAGATTTTTCTTACCATGGACGACTTCATCGTGAGAAAGAACAAGCATAAAACGTTCTGAAAAAGCATAAAGAAGACCAAACGTGAGATCTTGGTGGTGATAGTGACGAAAGAGCATGTCCTTGCTAAAATAGCGCAATGTATCATTCATCCACCCCATATTCCACTTTAAGTTGAAGCCAAGCCCCCCCTGTTCGACCGGATGCGTCACACCAGTGAATGACGTTGACTCTTCAGCAATCATCAACACACCGGGAAAATGTTGATGGACAACAGAGTTGAGATGTTTGAAAAACTCAATCGCCTCAATATTTTCTTTTGAGCCGTACTGGTTTGGAATCCACTCTCCACTATCTCTTCCATAATCGAGATATAACATCGAAGCAACAGCATCGACGCGCAAGCCGTCGACATGCATCACATCGAACCAAAAAAGAGCGTTTGCCAGTAAAAAGTTTGCGACCTCAAAACGGCCAAAATTAAAAATATAAGTTCCCCAGTGAGGGTGAAAGCCTTGTCGTGGATCCTCATGCTCATATAAGGC
>JBAWZJ010000420.1:0-1593 GCA_037143085.1 Parachlamydiaceae bacterium
CTGAACATCCATCCTCGGTGAATCCGCGGAAAGAAGCAACGGCAATGCGTCCAACACTTTTAAGTCTTAAGATATATTTATTCATGATCCCAGTCTTGGTATTAAGTTAAGCGGTTTACAGTCCTTTTCTATTTTTTGTGCCACGAATGGGAGCTCGAATAGCTGAGGTGGTTTCTTAGAGCATATGTTGATATCGACTCGACCAATTTGAGGCAGCGGTGAGCTTTATCTAATCTATTTGTGCGTAAAAAATCAAAATATTGGAGCATTAGCTCGTTTCTAAGTTTACGAGTGATATCAACTTCAAAAAATGCAGGCTTGAATAGACACTTCATCTTTATTGGCAAGCATGGATGTTGTTTCTGTATGTTATCCACTATTTTATGCAAAGTTTCGCATGCCAATTCACCTAACGAGTCACTCCATGTTATTTGGTCGGTTGAAGATTTAGTCGAAGTAAACTTGTATGTTCCCTTTTCTGCCGAAAGGATTGTCACTTTGACCGTTCCCGAAAATTCTTCTTTCAAGCGCTTTGCAGCTTCTTGTCTCATTGGTAGTCTAAGCTGTTTTATTGATTTTTTCGTAATAGCGGGTGATGACTGAGCTTTGCGATTTGGAGGAAAAGGAGGGGAGTCTGTCCAGTTTTGCGTGGTAGGATCTGGCATAGAAGGAGATAGATTTATAGGGGATGGAGATGCCGCTCTGAGATTTGGAGAGAAGGGTGGGGAATCTGGCCAGTGTTGGGAGCTAAGATCTCGGATAGAAGCAAACAGGGAAGGCGTCGTCATATTTTTAAGTCCTTTTTTGTTTCAGGTACTGTTTTATTTTTTGAGTAAGTTGTTAAACGCATTCGATACAAGTCGAATCTGGCGGAATATGTCTGGTAATAATAGTGCTGTTTCTTGGGGTCTAGGTACGATAACCCAGTCGTTGGAAGTTGTTGCAGGGGGTGTTTGTCGTTGTTTTTGACTCTCTACTTTCGGCTGAGGGGCAATAATGATAGTAGCTTTGTTATTTTTTTTAATTCGTTCCCATTCAGCGTCTGATTGATCTAGTTCAACAATAAATCTTTTCAAGTCTTCCGGCCAGTCTTTAGTGTCTAGTTGAGGTCTGTCTTTTCTTGCTACTTTAGATTCCTGAGGATGCCGGAGTGCAAGGGGGTGACTTTCGGGAAAAGTCATAACAATTCCTTTTCGTTTTGTTAACGCGAGTTTTGAATAAGCGATAGACTCATTTGAGCGAGCTTTTTCTTTCGCCTTCTCAAATGAGTTATATTGTTTATCCAAAACTCGCGTTTGTTAGGGTCACTCCCATTATGTATTTTTTGATAAAATACACAAGAAAAGTTTTACTTGTTATATACTGGTTCCAGTTGAAAGTTGGAGTTTTTGCCTCTACCGTCCTTGGTTACAGAGGCACGATTACATTATGTCTATTACGTATTGTAGTAAATAAAATTTGAAAAAGTACAAATTTAAACTACTTTCAAAATTTTTGTGAAATAACTTTGAATGAATTTGTTTGTTGTGATATACCAGCTCGACTTTGTACAATTTTGATGCCTTAAACGCGCGAATGATTTGAAGATTTGGT
>JBAWZJ010000421.1:0-1578 GCA_037143085.1 Parachlamydiaceae bacterium
TCTAAAACAGCCTCCTTCGCTAAGAAGGGGGCAATTCCTCCCCTGATGTCTTCTAGTCGATAAAACTCTCCCCCCGCTCCCTGATTTACCAAAGCAAATTGAAATTGCTGAATTTCACTCTCGTCTGAAAGGACCCTTTTTTCGGTTTTGCGCAGGATGGTTCGGTGTTCCTGCTGTCGAAAATATCGCTCCTCGAGTCCGATGGGCGGCAATGCTAACTGTGGAAATAGCGTCTCAAAAAACCCCTCTTTTAATGCCAGGTCTACCGAGCTCGAATCTTTTATTGCTGTCCTTTCGAAAGGGGCTGGCTTCCAAAGCGGAAATCGAAACCACGGATCTACCGTAGTGTTATCTGCTAATTCAAAGGCTTTATCGACCATACTATTTAAACTTTGTTCATTGCAAAATATAGTCGATGTGGATCCCAATCGCTTCCTATGCAAAATGCGCATCTGTATCCACCAACGGGAATCTTGCGACTCCTCGATGGCCTCTCCATTTTTGAAATAGCATGAATGAGTTTCTGTTTTTTGACACAAAATTTCATAGTCTTCGGCAATCACCAGTTTGGGGTGATGCTTAATAAAATCAAGTGCCGATTCTAGAGTGGGTTTCACCGATTATAATCCCAGCTTTTCGCGCAATGCTTCAGACCACTTTTGTTGTGGCGGATGCAAAAGCCGTAAAAAGTTTTGGCTGTCTCGAATTTTAAGAAGATCTCCCTGTTCTAAAGCAAAACTAATCTGCCCATCGTAAACCAGAGAGGCCTCTCCTCTGGGCTCCTTCATCTCAATCACAATCTCAGCTGACATAGGAACTACAATGGGGCGAGACGAGAGCGAATGAGAACAAATAGGAACCAGTTCGATTGCGGAAACACCTGGATGAATCAACGCCCCCCCGGAGGACAGTGCATAAGCGGTAGAACCTGTAGGTGTCGAAATAATATACCCATCGGCCCGCACGTGATTTAAAAACTCTCCTGCCACACTCACATCAAAACGCAGCATGGTCGTATTTCTGCTTTTAGTAATTGCCGCATCATTAAAAACACACCCCGAGGCCACTATTTTATTTTTTCTAAAAACCTCAACGTCTAACAACGGCCTTTTTTCCTCTGTCAGTTTTCCTTTTAAGGCTTGCGTTATCACCTTAATCATTTCATCGCGATTTACCTCGGTAATAAACCCTAGGCTTCCTAGATTGACTCCCATTAAAGGAAAGGCATCTTTCCTTGCTAACTTTCTAACCAGAGTGAGAAAGGTTCCGTCTCCACCAATCGCAACACCCAGCAAAATCTCCTTTTGTTTTTTTTCGGAAATAATTTCAATTGCAGAGGTGACATCAAGGATAGAAATGTTTTGTGTCTTGGCCCACTGAGTAAGTTCCTTTTTTGCAAGACCGGCGGCCTTATCAAATTCTTTGACGCATATTAAGATCGTTTGTTTCATTGAAATCATCATACCCCTTGACGTTTGAACAAGCTAGTTTAGCCTCAATGAAAGCAACAGAAAAATCAAAAATTTAGGGGGAAACAATGAAACTTTGGATCGCATCCATTTTTGCAGTTTGTATAAC
>JBAWZJ010000422.1:0-1564 GCA_037143085.1 Parachlamydiaceae bacterium
CACTAGAACAATCTCTTGCCTTCAATGAAATTCTCAAACAAGAGAATGAAAAATTGCAGAAACAAGTCAACCATCTGAATGAACAGTTAGCATGGTTCATGAGACAAATATTTGGAAAACGTTCAGAAAAAATAGTTTTACCTTCAATAGAAGATCCTTTATTACCGGGTTTCGAATTTCCTCCAAAAGAGGAGAAAAAAAAGCAAGTTGCAGCTCATCAACGTACAGTTAATAGAAACAACACATCAACACTTACATTCCCAGAGGATCTTCCTGTTGAACGAACTGTTATTGATTTAAAGGAAGAAGACAAAATCAATCCTGAGACTGGTAAGCCTTTGGTGAAAATCGGTGAAGATGTTTCTCAAAAACTAGCCCATAAGCCAGGTAGTTATTACATAAAAGAAATCGTTAGACCTAAATATGCCACTTCTAAAGATAGTGAAAAAACAATTGTCACAGCTGAATTACCTGAAAGCTTATTACCAAGATGTAAAGTCGATGAGAGTTTTTTGGCAGATATCTTGGTAAGAAAATATGCAGATCATCTTCCTTTATATAGACAGTCTGAAATACTAGCACGAGAAGGCATAAATATTACTCGCCAGTTGCTTTCACAATGGGTTCTAAAATGTGGAATTGCCTTAAAGCCTTTATATAATAAAATGCTTGAATTAATTTTAGAGAGCAATAATGTCTTTATTGATGAAGTGCCTGTAGGAATGTTAAAACCAGGAAAGGGGACTTTGCAACAGTCATTCATGTGGGTTTTAGTTGGTGGTAAGCAATCAAATCCAGCCTATCGTGTTTATAATTTTCGCATTAATAGGCGTCACGAACATGCTCAGGAATTACTAAAAACGTATGAAGGAATGCTCCATTCAGATAAATATGGAGCCTATGAAACTATGGCTCAGATGAAGAAATTTGACTGGTGTCCTTGTTGGGCTCATATACGAAGAAAGTTTTTTGAAGCAGAAGGTGGAGATCCAGAATTTCGAAAACTTGTTTTACGAAAAATTAAATATCTTTTTATGCTTGAAAGAGTAAGCTGGAACAGTTCAGAAGAGGAACGGTTGCATATAAGAATAACCAAAGAAGTTCCTATTATAGATGAGCTAATAGCAATTGTTAAAGACAGATTAGTTAATGGAAAAGTTTTGGAAAAATCCAAATTTAAAGAAGCTCTCGGGTATTTTTGTGGCTTAATTCCATATCTAAAAAATTATACAACACATGCTTATGCTCGCCTTGATAACAATGTTGCAGAAAGAGCAGTAAGACCTTTGGTGCTTGGAAGAAAAAATTGGTTGTTTTTGGGCAGTGAAGAAGGTGGTGAAGCTGCTGCCATAATTCTGTCGTTAGTGCAAACTTGCCGATCATTAAACGTTAATCCTCGCGAATATCTTGAAGACGTCATGCGTCGCCTGCTGTCACATAGTTATCAAAAACTAGAAGAGCTTTTACCAGATCAATGGTCCAAGTCTCAGTCACGCTGATTGATATTAATATTACCCACACCTGGCCGAACTTGTTCGTAAACTTACAAGCGCTGGGGGAGGAC
>JBAWZJ010000423.1:0-1563 GCA_037143085.1 Parachlamydiaceae bacterium
GTCTTGAATGATGTAGTCGACATCTTTTTCCATTAACAAGTGAGCGCGAAGAAGTTGACGTAAATTGTGGGCACGTTCTTTACGTTTAAAATCTTCTTCTTGTATTGCAAGGCGTCGTTGGATTTTAGTGTTTGGATCTAGCGTTGGATCTTCATCTATTTTTAAGAATTCGTCGCTGATGTCAAGCATCACAAAATCATCGCTGCTGCCAACACCTTCTGTGCTCTCATGCCACGAGTGACTTCCTTTGTCTGTTAGTTCGAATTCATTGCTCTTTTCGTCGACGACGATCAGCAGTTCGGCAAGAGCTTTTGTTCGTTCATCTTTGTTTTGTTCGGCGTAATAAAAGAGATCCCACTCATCTATTCCAGCGCGGACATCGGGATTTTCTTTTAGATGCGTTAATATCTTATTCCGAGGTGTACCTTTGCTTATCAGCCACAATTTGCGTAGAGCTTCTTGCTCTTCTTCTTGCTGCTTTTTATCTTTCTTTTTTGGAGATTCCCCTTCAGCAACTTCCCCTTTATCTAGGGTTTTTCGAGCTTCGCTTGCTAATCGATTGCACAAGTCCCTTTGATTTCTGACTAGTTGAGCAACGCCCGCTTTCAGTTCATCATACATTTGACGGTTGATTGGGGAGGGTCCTGAAATAATCAATGGAGTGCGTGCTTCATCGATCAAGATAGAGTCAACTTCATCAATAATAGAAAAAAAGTGTCCTCTTTGAACTTGCTGATGCTTGCTTGTCGCCATGGAATTATCCCGTAGGTAGTCGAAGCCAAATTCCGAAGCGGTTCCATAAACGATATCTGCTAGGTATAACTCTTTTCTTTCCTCTTGAGGAGTCCCATTTGTTAATGCACCTGTTGTGAGATTGAGCCAACGGAATATGGTTCCGACCCATTGACAATCCCTTTGAGCGAGGTAATCATTGACTGTGACGAGGTGGACAGGCTTGCTTGTCAATGCATTAAGATAAAGAGGCATTGCCGCTGTCAGGGTTTTTCCTTCACCAGTCATCATTTCGGCAATAGCGCCTTTATGTAGTGCTATGGCTCCGATTAGTTGGACGTCATAAGGGACCATATCCCATTTCTGGTCATATCCTGAAACGTGAATTTCTGTGCCGATAAGTCGACGGCACGCGTTTTTAACAACGGCATATGCTTCAGGGAGAATATTGTCTAAGGTTTCGCCATTACTGATACGTTGTTTAAACTCCGAAGTTTTGGCTCGTAATGCATCATCAGTAAGAGGTTTGAATTTTTCATCCCAAATATTAATTTGATCGACAATTTTGCGGTATTTGCGAATGGTGCGATCTTGAGCTGTACCGAATAATTTTTTTAGGAAACCGAGCATTTGGAAACTCCCGTTGAGATTAAGGATAGGAAAGCATGTCGCTTCCAGGGGTAAAATTTACCCTCGCCACTCTTTTTCTTCAATCTAAAACTGTTTTATACTGAACGTCATTCAAAAGATTACGTCGGATGCCAATTCAAATTCCGTACTCACCTTACGCAAACGGAGCAACATTTCGGCTGAGCCAAAGCCTCGGGGTCG
>JBAWZJ010000424.1:0-1552 GCA_037143085.1 Parachlamydiaceae bacterium
TTACGAACCAGCATGCAGGGCAGCAGGTATCGATTATTCGACATTTCGCGATTGGCTGAAAAAAGGCGAAGAGGATCAAAGAGGACCATTTTTCCAATTTTCCCAGGAAGTACTGAAGGCAGAAGCCGAAGCAGAATTGGAGATTGTTAATATTTGGAAAGATCAAATGCCTCAAAATTGGCAAGCGGCTCGCGATTTTCTCGCTCGCAGGAATCCTGAAAGATGGGCTAATCATGAGAAATTAGATCTTAAAGCTGAAACGAAGGGTGGAGTGGTTATTGAACTTTTTTTGCCCCCAAACGGAGTAAATCAAGAACTGGAGCATTTAGTCTATGACAAGTCAAACAATTCTCAAAATTAAACCGCAAGGGCCACAAGACCTGTTTCTCCGATCTCCTGCCCATATTGCCGTTTATGGAGGAGCCAGTGGAGGCGGAAAGACTTATGCTCTCCTGATGGAAGCTTTGCGATATAGAAATGTTCCTGGATTCGGAAGTGTTATTTTCAGGCGCAATGCAACACAAGTTCGGAATAAGGGAGGCTTATGGGACACATCTTACGATCTTTTTCCGGCTTTTGGCGGAAAACCTAAGGAAACCATCCTTGAATGGGAATTCCCTTCAGGAGCGACCATCAAGTTTAATCATATGGAACATGAAAAAAGCAAGCTCGATTGGCAAGGGGCCCAAATTCCTCTCATCGGATTTGATGAACTTACCCATTTTACACGTGACCAGTTTTTTTACATGCTTTCAAGGAATCGTTCAACATGTGGCGTTAAACCTTATATTCGAGCGACAACCAATCCTGATTGCGACAGCTGGGTTCGAGAGATTGTCGATTGGTGGATCAATCCTGATACGGGATATGCCATCAAAGAACGAAGTGGAAAAATCCGGTGGTTCATCATGGAGAATGATCGAATTGTTTGGGCTAACTCATCGGAAGAACTGAAACGACGATACCCAGACTGCCTTCCAAAAAGCTTTACCTTTATCATCTCTAGCGTACTCGATAACACAATTCTGATGGAAAAAGATCCTGGTTACTTAGCCAACTTAAAGGCTCTTCCTCGATTTGAGCGGGAACAACTCTTGATGGGTAACTGGAATATTAGGCCAACAGCTGGAATGTTTTTTCAGAGATCGTTTTTTGAAGTCGTCAGTGCAGTGCCAAGAGGCACACAGAAGGTTCGTTATTGGGATAGAGCAGCTACAAAGAAAACAGAGACAAATGACCCTGATTATACCGTAGGACTCATGCTCGAAAAACATTCAAATGGAATTCTCTACATCACTGATTTGGTTAGAATTCAGCAAACTCCTTTAGGTGTTGAGAGTGCAATCAAGAATACAGCTTCAAGAGATGGGCTATACGTTAGAATTGGAATCGAACAAGACCCTGGTCAAGCGGGTGTCAGCGAAGCTGATTATTTGATCCGATCTCTGCAAGGCTTCATCGTGAAGCCTTACAAAACAACGAAGGATAAAATTACCAGGGCCTCTCCTGTCAGTTCCCAAGCTGAGGCTGGAAATATCAAGATCCTGCAAGC
>JBAWZJ010000425.1:0-1551 GCA_037143085.1 Parachlamydiaceae bacterium
CATACAAACAATTCGTTGTTGAGGAGTTGAAAAGGAAAGAGGAGAGTCATTTCGACCAATCTGATAACTTGCCGAAGGATGATCAACTTCCAACAGTTACCCTCTTTCGTCGGAGTATTTGGGAAGCAACCGTAAATGTGCTAGATACTGTTTGGAAAACGACACAGGAAAAGGCTGATAGTGCATGGAGAATAGCCAAGGATCAATGGGATAACATGCAAAAAACGATTGAAGACTCCTGGGAACAACACAAAAAGAATTGGAAAAACATAACAAAACAATCCTCCACTAACTGGCCCAAAGATGGACCCCTTGCAGTTGCTAAACAACTAAATGACAAAGAATTCGAATCGTTAGCAAAAGGAATGGAGAGTTATTCACTTGCAAAACGAGTAGTGCAACTTAAGACGCTAGCTAATGTTAAGGGATCTGATGATTGCAAAGTTCTTAAACTTCTTTTTATGCGATTTCATCCGGACAAGCTGCA
Organism: Parachlamydiaceae bacterium; assembly: GCA_037143085.1. GTDB lineage: Bacteria > Chlamydiota > Chlamydiia > Chlamydiales > Parachlamydiaceae > JBAWVE01. The sequence continues at coordinate 488 of JBAWZJ010000425.1, forward strand.
TTTTTATCAGAAGCAACTGGAAAGTGAAAATATTGATTACTCTTCCGAAGAGCTGGAACAAACTCTTTACACAGCTTCCCATGTGATCGGAGGAGCCATTAACGCGTTAAGGTGTTAGGGAATGTGTCTTGTGAATTATTTTTGAAAGTTGTCTAACCAATAGGTTTGCTTAGCAGAGACTTGCATCGGGGAGCCAGACTGGTACACAATGCCTTTGTCAACAGGAGAAGTTCTAAAACGACATCTTACCTGGTCTCGAGGAAGTAAAAACGCGATATTTTGATCTGTTCCGGCAACGAAAGAGATTCGGCGAGGAGCTTTTTTCGTCCACTCCATATTTAGTACCCCTCCATTCCCACAAGGAACATTTATAAAACGTCCACAGTGAAATTCTGACGGTAATTTAGGGAAGAGTGAAACTAGAGAATGATGCTCTTGGATAAATAAGGATCTAATAAATCTAGCCCCTTCTGTCAAAAGATAAAGCGGTGAGTCCGCAGAAGATAATGGACCGGAGAAGATCCCTTGACGTTCTTGATCAATGAGACGCGGTGAAAGAGCCCCTTCAAAACCTGCGGAAAATAGATCATGCAAAAAAGAAAAAGCTTCTTGCCTGTTCAAAGAAAGCAAAGCATCACGACTTTTACCGAATAGGGACGCTCCTAACGCATTATCGTTTTGACAAGAAAGAGGAATAAACTGTCCAAGCCGATGCCATAAAGGTAAAATTTCCTCCATCTGTTTTCGCCGATGAATTAAAGACCAATCTTGTGCTTTGTTATTTCCTAACGAAAGACGTTCTATTAACGGAACATTGTAAGGCTTTTTACTCGAAACATCTTCATTCGAAGGACCAATGAAAATTTGTTGATTATTCTGAGAAATGTAAGCAAGACTCCACTTTCCGGAAACAAGAGGCGCCTCTTCTCTCCCCTTCTGGAGATGAAATAAAATCCCTTTGCAATCGGTAGTAGAATATAATTCGTAACGAAAAAAACCTTGTTTTTCGAATCCCCAAATGCGTACACACCCCTTTTCCAAATCCTGCTGCACAGTAAATTCTC
>JBAWZJ010000426.1:0-1549 GCA_037143085.1 Parachlamydiaceae bacterium
TTTTTTATTTGTAGATAAATTATTTAAAAAAAATAAGCGTGCGTAAGGTGAGTTGTAAGAGGAGATCTTCTCCTTTAAGAAAAGACTTACCCCCTAAATCAGTTCCAAGAGGAAGTTTTCAGTATCAGTACAAACCAGCTTGGAATCTTCTTTCCAGGGGGTGGGCTCACTAAAAACGCTTACTTTTGAAGGTGCTTTTTTCAGAGGCGACAGCTAGATCTCTGATTCCTCGGATGATTTGTCAGAAGGTTTACTAGAGCTGTTTGAATCCTGAGAAAAGGAAGTTCTTCTAGACGAACTTAGAGAAGAAGGCTCAACAAATCCATAAGGTAATATTGCAGGACGAACTTTATTGCCTTTCCAGAATGGAAAACGCATGTTTTTAAACCAATTTTTAAATGTTGAGTGACCAACATTCGATACATTTTTTGTTGTATTCTCTAAGCCATTTTTACCTTTTTCGGGTGGGTTTAGAGAATTCATTTCTGTCGCAATTTTTTCGAACGATTGCAGCAACTGGATAGCGTCCTTTAATAACAATCCATTTTCATCTGGTCCTGCTATTTTAATATCTGCTATCTCAAGCCCCTCAACGTTTACCGGTTTGGTAAGATCAAGGCCCGATGATTCTTTTAATTCTTTAACATGTTTGATAATGTTTTTATTTAATTCTTTAAAAAGCATGGGATATCTTGTCATTCTTGTAAAAGGAGCAAGATAACCACCAAGACATCGTTGCTCTTTACCAGCAACAATAACTTTAAAATCTTCAAGGCTTTTGATTTTGGTAGTAACCGATTTTAAAACACTCTGAAAGGCAGACAGGCTGCTTAAATACTGTTTAAACGTATCGTTACTAATTTTATTTTTGAGAGGTTCAGGTAGTGTTCTTAGCTTTTCCAACGCTTCCTTTAAATCGCTAGTCGCATGTACCTGACCAACGGTATTTAAAATTTCAGATATTTCTTTAGATACATCAAAAAATACGGAATAAGATTCAGCAAAGCCTTTAACAATAGATTTTTCGTCATCGGACAACCATGTTCCTGTGCCCCCCGATTCGGCTGCAGCTATTGGTTCGGGTTGTGCTGAAAATAAACGATGAACAGATTGTTCGTCATCGGACGACGATTCTGTGAGCAATGCGTTGCATTTCGTTTTAAAAGCTCCTAACTGGGTCTGATAGTTTTCCTCTGTTTTTTTGATTTCGTTGATAATATTATTTATACAGTTCAAAACAGCATTTATTTCTGTGTCACCAATCGATTTAACTACGTTAGACCCTTCCAGTACCGCCGCTTCCAGGTTAGGTTTGACCGGTGCTTCATTTTTTACTTCAGCGGGGCCGACCGATTCACTAACAAGTGTACTAGAAGAAGGTACTCGAGTAATTGTCATTGGACGACTCACCGTCTTTTTCTCTGGCTCCGAAATAAAATATTCAAAAACTTGTGTTACTCTTTTTATCATTCCAGAAAAAAAACTTGATCTTTCAGGCGAACCTTTCGGAGAAAGTGGCGAAGAAGAAGAACCGGAAACTGAAGGAATA
>JBAWZJ010000427.1:0-1546 GCA_037143085.1 Parachlamydiaceae bacterium
TTCAAGAGCTACAGAAATTATTTGAAAAAATAGCTAGTGCGTAAGGTGAGTTATCAAGTAGGAGCAGAATATCGTCCTCATTATGATTATTTTGACCCATCGACAACAGGAGGTTTGACGCATCTGGCTCGAGGAGGGCAAAGGATAGCGACATTCCTAGTTTATTTGAATACCGTTGAAGAAGGGGGGGAGACCATCTTCCCTCGAGCGCAAGTAAAAATAATTCCAGAAAAGGGGAAGGCCCTTTTATTTTACAATGTCAATGCTTCAGGGGTTCCTGATCCGATGAGTTTCCATGGCGGAGCTCCTGTGACTAAGGGTGAAAAATGGCTAATATCACGCTGGCTTAGAGAAGGTGAGTTCAATTAACTTGAAACGGAGAGGCTCATTCCCTTTGTTTTTTTGCTTCGTCAAGAAGTTTGTTGATACACAAAAGGCGCAAATTCTCTGCAGATCCGATTGGGTTTCCTTTTAAATCCAATTCAATCCCATTTGTTGCAAGGCCGGTACACTGCTGAACAAAATCCCCCTCACGTCCTCTTGTCTCGGATGCATCGTTTTGATAAAAAAGTTTCATATAATTTCCCCCATCAAGGCGATTTAGGTCTTGATGGTCTTTCCTCACAAAAGTATTAATTCCTACGGGAAAATCAATATCTCTCTGAGGAATGATAGACGTGTGTCTGGCTAAGGAATGATCACTTTTAAGCAAATCAGTGATTGCCTGCTGCTCATGTAGACAAGGCTGGTTCGGACAGTTTCCATAGGTATATGGTCTTCCGGGAACTATTTTTTTTTCTCATGCTCCAAATTTCTTCAAAAAAAACACGGCTCCATTCATTGTTTTTGATAAATAGAACAGCGCTGTTTAACGGAATATCCGGAAAAATGTGGCTCATGGAATCGCTGGTGACGAAAAAATTTAAATCTTTCTTTTTTGAGGTGTAGTGATGAATTACATCTTCCATTCGGATGGTAGGATTTGTGATCACAGCATCATCATCCATCCAAACAATCCATTCTGCCGGATTTTCCAACGATGTTTCTTTGTTCGCTAAAATTTTGTTAATCGCAGCAATTTTGGACCAATACGGTTCCCAGGTAACTCGTTCACCAGTTATTGGATCTATCTCGATAGCCAGATTTTCTGCGTACTCAAAGTATGTATAACCTTTTTCAATGGAGTAACCTCTTTGATTTTCAGCAACTCTGCGGCTCATTTCGATCCGTTGGGGTTTGTCCATTGTATAGGAAGTGAATATGCATATATTTGGATTTTTAAAGTCCTTTGGTTTGCCTGTCCTTATGTATTCTTCAATGGAAGGGGATATTACAGAATTAATTAGTTTTGTATAGGATCAAAATAGAAGAGGACTGTTTATCCAAATAAAATTACAAATGAGATTTTTGGTTGTTTCAAAGCCCCGGGATTAAAAAATCGTGTTTAGGTTCATATTGGCAATATTACCCTCAACGCAATTTATTCAATCACGGGAGCTTTCAAGCTAGCCAAAATTTCTCATTTTGAGCTATGAGCAGTATATAT
>JBAWZJ010000428.1:0-1546 GCA_037143085.1 Parachlamydiaceae bacterium
GAAGTAACACTTCGAATAGGGGCATCATCTGTCTCTGATTCTTCATTTTCTTCCAAGGTAAAGACTCCTTTTAGAGTCTGACTGGTTCCTGGTGGTGTAAATGTGGTAGGTTTAGGTATTGTTTCTCTTTCCATCGTTGCGTCAGCACGCCTAAGGTTCCTTTTGCGGAATGTGTCAAAATCTCCCGATGAAGTGTTATGAGAACCTACATTTAAAGTAGAAACATATTTTGGTAAAAAGCTAACTTTTTGTATTAATGCTTTCAATAGTTTTATTTGCTTTGGTTCCATGGGGTTAGTGAGCTTTTCTTGTATAGCAGCAACTACAGCTTTTTCAGTTGCGGTTCCCTCCCAATTTTTCAGATGGTCTTCTTTGGTATCTGGGTATTGGTTTCTTGAATTCATTTGTCTGAGGCGTTCGGTCGCGACGACTTGTTGGATAAGTAAAATCAATTCATCGGAATCAAATTTCGAATCTGGATTTAACAAATTAGATACGATATCTTGTATCAAAAGGACCTGTGTTGATTTTGTGTGATCAAGGATATGAAATTTCTTGAAATCAAGATAAACTCTACTAACGCTAGGGCAATTTTTGCAAATCCTCTCTATAATCAAACTTGTATTTTCTACAAGGCGAGAACGATCGTCGTCTTTGGTTTTTCCAGGAGGATGATAATAACCTTTCTTCTCTATACCCTCTTTATTCGTGAATGTAAAAGCGTATGCATTGCCCTCTTCCGTCCTTGCTGATGAACTTTTTTCGCCCTTTACAACAACAGGTGTGAAGGATTCTTTAATTTCATCAGAGATGTAATTTATAGAAGGGAATCTAAAGACAGGTTCCGAAGGTGTTGTCATATAAAACCATATTTTTTTGTGTTAAGTTTATTACTTAATTATATATTAAAATTAATATTTAATTAAATACTTTGTTTTTTTTATTGTTTTGCGTCGATTTATTGAATGACGTTCGGTATAAGTTGTAACGGTCCACTCTAAGGATTTGGATATTCGTTGTGCGAGGAGGCATTTTTTCTTGAAATGTCGGGAGAAATGGGTATTTTACTCAAATATAAGGAATTCAGGTTGCTCAATAATGAGGTAACGGGTTAGTATGGCGATTCCGAATCTTTTTTACATGTTCATTTTTAGCAGAGGTTTCGTATGACAAAGAGTGTCATCAATGAAGAAGTTAAACAATCGCTCCAGCGCTTTCTCGAAGAAAACGGCTCAGCTGAACTGGTCAATACGTATTTGCGTTATGTCGAGTTGAAGTTCGGTCTGAATCCTGTCCTTTTCCTAAAAGACAAGATGATTTTCCAAAGTGCTGATGATGCTGTACAACACCTCGAGAAAGAGGGGAAACTGTGGCGCGAAGCTGAGATAAAAATTGCTTTTACCACCCAGATTAACGATCAAACAAAAAAGATCTACATCTGTCCGTTTACAGGGAAAGTTTTCGGAGACAATACCCACCCAAACCCGCAAGATGCGATCTACGATTGGGTAGCAAAATGTCCTGAAAACAAAGAACGTATTGGAGG
>JBAWZJ010000429.1:0-1536 GCA_037143085.1 Parachlamydiaceae bacterium
GCGTGTGACAGAACAGATTGACGCCTTGCGCTCGATGGCGGTGGATCCACTCCGCTATCTCGTCGCTCCCCGCTTTATTGCCGGCACAGTGATGCTTCCAATTCTTACTGTTTTCAGCTCGATCATGGGGATTGTCGGAGGGTATGTGATTGCCGTCGACTACTATGGAATGTCATCGACGACATTTTTAGACCCCTTACCGGTGCATATCACAACATTCGATCTCATCAGCGGTATTGTTAAAGCGTTTGTTTTTGGCATCATCATCGTGACAATATCCTGTTATCGAGGGATGCGCACCAAGGGTGGAGCTGCCGGGGTAGGGCGAGCGACGACGAATAGCGTCGTTATTTGTTACTCGGTCATTTTAGTTGGAAATTTCCTCCTGACCTTAGGGCTAAACAGCTCCTATGATTACATCAACGATTTAATCAACAGGTTTATATGACAGCAGATACAACAAAGGGAAAACCTGCAATCGTTGCAAAAGATGTGTGGAAAAGTTATGACAAGCTTGAGGTTTTAAAAGGACTTGACCTGACGGTCTTTGAGGGTGAGACGGTTGTTATTTTAGGACGTTCTGGCGTTGGTAAGAGCGTTTTACTACGACAAATTATTGGGATTGAGAAACCGGACAAAGGAACTATCGAGATTGATGGCACGGTCATTTCAGAACTGAGCACACACCGCAGGATGCGTGCTGCAAAAAATATGGGAATGTTATTCCAAGGTGCTGCGCTTTTTGATTCTATGGATGTTGGAGAAAATACCGCCTTTTATCTGCGTCAACACGAACCGCGCATGCAAGCAAAAGAATTGAAAAGACGCGTTGACGAAGCGTTGGCGCTCGTCGGGCTTGAAGGCACGCAAAACAAGATGCCCTCAGACCTATCTGGAGGAATGCGCAAACGGGCAGCATTGGCGCGTTTGATTGTTTATCGCCCCCAGATTATTCTGTACGATGAACCGACAACAGGGCTTGATCCGATTACAGCAATGCAAATTAATGAATTGATCAATACAACAAAAAAAGAGCTACAAGCTACAAGTATTGTCGTGACACATGATATACGCTCAGCCTTTGAAGTTGGAGATCGTTTAGCATTCCATTATGATGGGAAAATTTGCGAAATAGCGCCTAAAAAAGAGTTTTTACATATAAATAACCCTCAAGTGCAGGCGTTTTTCAAAAATGCGATCATAACACCTGAAAAATTAGAGAACTATTAGGAGAGAACTTAAACATGGCCGACCAATTTAAAAATCTGATGATTGGATTATTTGTCACAGCAGCGGCAGCGATCATCATCTTCATTTTAATGTTCCTTCATCCAAACATTGGCGATAACGGCAAAACTCTTCACGTCCTTTTCACTGATGTTGATAAAATCACCATCGGGACCAGGGTGACATATGCAGGTAAGCCCATTGGGGAGGTTATTGCTATCACCGAAGTCCCCGATGCCCTCCATAAAAAAACAGATTCTAGCGGTCAGTTGTATGCATATGACCTCACCTTGCTCGTCGATTCTGGAA
>JBAWZJ010000430.1:0-1529 GCA_037143085.1 Parachlamydiaceae bacterium
CAATAAAATAAGCCCTATAACATCTCAGAAACACGTTTTAATTTTCTCTAGGCACCTAAAACACTATCAAGAGGCTACTCAAATTCCTCCTCAGATGCATAGTCCACTAAACCCGTTCTTTCTGGATGAAGATTTTGACAACGCCGCTTATGTCGAAAACTTGGATTGGACAACTTGTCACACCTTGCTATCGCCTCCTTTAGCGTAAGACTTAAAGGAAGAACATTTTCAAGATGCCTTTTAAAAGTTGATTCAAGGTCATCATCATCAACTCGACAATCTTCAAAAAGAACTTCAATGAAACTGTCAAAATTTTCGACAACTTCGTAAACTTCCTCTTTAGGAACAGAGTTTTTTAATTGGCTTAGATAATCGAGCAAAACAGCATATTTTATAGGAGCTATTTCAATATCAGAGCTAGAAATACCGAGAACAGGGGCTGCTGCCGCATCAGCCTGAGATAACTTGTTTAATACCCGTCTCAGCTCAGTTATAACACCTCTGATGTTTTCAACGCTGGTTTCTAGCGGTGTCATTGGAAGTCGACGTCCATGCCTAGGCAGCTCATCTCCCTTATCAGAAGGAAGGGCATACGACATAAATTGCCAAACAAATTTCATCAACTCAATAGTTTTTGAAATGAGCTTTCTTAACTCAGCATCCGTTAAAATTTGGATCTCATCTTCCTCAACAAGGATGTTAAAAAGGTTTAAAGAAATTGGCTTTTCGAATACTCCTCTTTTTAAACATTCCTGCTCAATGAGGGGGAGTTTGTTCATTATTTGTTGTTTTTCGGCGTTAAAATCCCCATGGTTTCGCATGTACTCTTTTGAAAAGGCGTTTTTTGCATCCCGAGACAAGCCATCTAAAAAACACTGTCGTTGTAGAGAGTTGAGCCTATCGTAGAAGGGCCCCCATCGAGAGGAGATCCCCGGATCTTTCATAAAGTCTGCATTTTCAAATTGACCTATAGCTTTTAAGATAATCCCTTCAAGAATTCCTATCGCAGGAGCTCTTTGTTCGATGAGAATTTCCCTTATACTAGGCGATGCGGATCCTACAATGAAATCTCCTTTGGGCAAACACAAAGCCGTTTCTTCGGAAAATAGCGCCGGAATTATCTGACCTTCGTACTTAGAGAAAGTGGGATCAAAAATATCTTGCGCCAATTGGGCAATATTGCCACCTTTTTGAAGAAAAATTTCAAGACCACAATATGTTTTCTCATCTTCCACCTCTACATCTTGATCGATATCACCACAATCAATATCGCCATCTCGACGCGTATCTCTTTGAAATGCTCGAACATGTTTTTCCAAACAAAAACGAAGAGCGGGATAAAGACTTTGATCTCCAGGAAAAACATGACGACATAAAATCCTAAAAAACTTTTGATTTGAAGGCGAGTCAGTTGATGGTAGCACTCTTCTTCTAGCTAAATAAAGAACATCTAGAAGGTAATTTTCTTCAATAGCAGTATTGATAGAAACAACTTCTGTTTCCTGCTCACCAAAAAAGACTATTTCTTC
>JBAWZJ010000431.1:0-1512 GCA_037143085.1 Parachlamydiaceae bacterium
CTTTCAAGTGCCTCGGTAATGTTCGTGTCACGATCGGCTTTATTTAATTGGCGGATATACTCATAGACCACCTCTTTTTTATGTTTAATCATGGCGGTTGGCAATAATCCTTCGCGACTAATGTCATACCAATCTTGCGGAGCCAGTATCTGATTAAGTATATTTTTATTTCTCTGTAGATCGGGTACAGGGATATTCATGTAATTCATGAGGCGTAATAATGCCAATATATCCTCTGACCGTCTTAATCGGTATAACCTGTCGGGAAGCTCTAGGAGTGGGAGCACGTCATCACACTCAAAGTGCATTAAATGTTCGATGAGGGGTTTAAATTGAGATGGAGACCTTTCTTCGGCAAGGGTTAAAAGCCCTTTTCCTTCTACCGTTTTACTATATAAAATTCCCAGTTGCTCTTCGGGTCGGAGCGTCACCATTTCTTTTAAAACATCCGGAACGAGCGTGGAAAAATGTGATAATGTTTTGATGAAAAATAGGTTAATCAAATCCACTCGTTCGCTGGCTTTTGTAATTTTCAAAGCCAATTGAAAGAAAATACTGATCTCTTCAGTTGTGCGATTCGGTGATAAAAGATTCGTAATTGAATCGATATGCAAAGAAAGTACATTTTGGATCGCAGTTTTATCGTCCCAGGATAAACAAATTTGTAATTTTTCTTGGAGCTCCAGTAATCGTAAAATAATGCGGGGCTCGGGTGCTTCTACTAATAGTGAGCCCCAATCAATTCCTTTGTTTGATAATTCTGTTAATAATGTCTGTTGATCTTTAATAGGAAGTTGCTTCTCAATAAACTCTAGCAAGGTAAGTAGTAGTCCAGTTTTTCTTGGCGCTGATGAACGGAGAAATTTTGAGAGATCACGAAGTAAACTTGGTGTGCACATCCATGCAATGAGTGCTTTATTGTTAATGGTTTTTAAGAGCGCTAAAAATGCGGGGAGATGCTCAGGGGCTTTTTGTATTATTAGACCTAAAACATGTTGCTCCGTTATGCATTCATCCGGACTTCGGAGGGCTTGAATTTGTGCCGCTTCAGGTAATGTCTTTATTTGATTAAAAATCGACGGTAGATGTTTACCGCGCGCATCGATGCTCATCTTTAAGAGAACATTTAATGTTTCAAAACTATGTGAATCGAGTTGCTCAATCTCATTGAGCGTTTTTTCAATCTCAAATAACGTCATCGCGGCATTTTCTGTTTGCTTGGCCATGATTGTCCTGGCACTTCGTTCAGGATGCCAGAGTAAGAGTTCGTGTCTAATCGTTTCGACAGGTATAGTAATGACCATTTGTTGTTTTTGCATGGCCTGCGCAAATTGTATGAGGCTAAGTAGCACACGAGTAGGTAAGATAGGTACGATAGCTAAGACTGATACGTTGAATACTGCCTTTTCGAATGGAACATATTGAGCAACTAGGATTGCTTTGATAATTTCGACGTTTGCCGAAACGTTTTTTCCTGAAGCAAACGTTAGAAGTTGTTCGATGATCGCATGG
>JBAWZJ010000432.1:0-1507 GCA_037143085.1 Parachlamydiaceae bacterium
CAATCGCTATTGGGACGACTTAAATTCTCACTTTCAGCTATGAGCAGTATATACAAAATCGAAATGGTTGCATAAATTTTCCCAAATTATTTTTCTTCTCTTTAGAATTTTTCTTGTTAATATGTCAATCTTTTTATATTGCAGATGATTCAAGAGAGAGCATGAAGATTGACTCAATTGTAATGATATTTTTCCAGGAGATCGCTCAATTGATTTTGGATTGATGCCAGGTCGTCATTTGTAAAATGTCTTATATGCTTTAACATATTTCCTTCCGGAGGGTATTTTTCTACAGCACGCTTGATGTCATCTTTTGTGACGTTGTAATCTAAATTATCAAAGATAAAAGAAAGGACTTTGACAGGGTCTTGTTGTAGGTCTTCGTAACGAATTGTCACCACGTTTTCAGCAGTATCCCAATACTCTTGAAACGAACGCCATGATTCGATGTAATGTTCCACTATATCTCTTGGTATCATAAAACATACCAGTTGCCCATTAAAGTGTTGTTCATAGGTGTAGAACGAATAGAAGCTATCAATCGGATTGCGGATAATTCTGATGACTTTAGAACAGGGGAGTTGGTCAAATAGTGAATGTTTAAATACAGGGTAATGTGTTTTGACAACAACAGTTTCTCCTTCTAGGGGGTATCTACAGTTACCTTCATAACCAAGGTCGCAACAAAAACCGCCCCAACGAAAAATTGTGTCTAAATGTGGGGGGTCTGGATCTTTATAGACAGAACTTGTGGCAATTCCGGTGGCTTCTTCGATGAGATAGCGCATCCAGTGGTTTCCTGAGCGAGGATACGTTACCAAATAAACTCTATTCCACCCTGTAAAACTATGATTCTCTTGAGCCTGAATCATTCTAAAAACGGCAGTTAAAGACGGCGAGTTAATGAAAAATTTTGAGTTAAAACCTTTTTTAATAGTGGAGGTCTTCACCATTTTGGAATGATCGAAAACTATTGCAAATGGTTCTAAATCAAAATCTTGCGCTACTTCACCACCTTGGACTGTCGTTTTTAGGATCATTGTTTCTAAGAAAAAAAAGAGAGTAAAGAAAAATTTAGACTTAAATATCATTTCTTAAAGGTCGAATTAATTTTATGAATACATTCTTTTCCAATAGAGGTCGTCTTCTTGATGACGGCGTACATTAAGAGCGTAAAACTTACGGGCACGAAAACACATACAGAAAGAACCCATTGATGAAATAAAGTGACTACTTTCTTAAATAGGGAGCGGTTGATTGCTGCGGGATCACGTTTGATCATGGTCAACCGTTCGCCTCCTGTGAATACTTTGGCGTGTGAAGCTAGCACTCCTGATTTTATTCCTTTTTGGTGAGGAATGACTGTATAAAAATTAACGTTATTACCTTCGGGCCATGTTCCAAGCTTGGAGACGATATCGCCTGTTTGGCAATAAATATTCACTTGACATGAGGTGCCGATCCCTGTTTTCCATTTGTGTTCGTATAACCCTGGAGGGTTGTAGAC
>JBAWZJ010000433.1:0-1502 GCA_037143085.1 Parachlamydiaceae bacterium
AGCTTGCGCAACTCATTCCAAGAAAGTAATTTTGCGTTGAGGACTAATTGATATAAGGTTTTAAATTCAATGGAAAGAAGGGCGTTATCTTCTAAATTTTTTACATGAATATCCTTGAAGTGAAAGTCCTCAGGAAATGCCAGCGCATTCTTTTCTTCGTGAAAGCCTTCCATTAGCGAAAGTCGAGTAGGTTTTGTTATCCCTAATGATTTGATCCGCTTAACGATCAATTGGTGCTTTGGATAAGAAATGGGGTCTATAAAAGGGAGTAGTGAACGGATTAACAGGCGTTCCTCATCTTTAGACAGGGTCAAAAGCCCAACATCCCCTCCAAAGTGTAAATAGCGACAATAGGCGCTGAGGTGTTGGATTGCTTCTGCTGGCGTAAATAAGGGCTCCTCTGTTTTCTTGAAATCGACATGATTTTTAATCAAAAGAGCTAAAGCTTTTACTTTCAAAGCATAGGTCTGAGGTGTTGTTCCGATCTCTTTCTTCCCTAGCTTAACAATATTTTCCAGGATTTCAACGCCGCCTGAGGTGTAAGGTGCTGTCTGAGAAATAAATCGTTCTAGTATAAAACGTGTTTGTATGCTGTTATGTTCTTTAAGGTGTAGATAGGCTAAATGAAGTCGTTCACTTTCAGATTCGGCTTGTAAATAACCTGTTTTCGAATCAAGTTGGAACATAGACCATTTTCTCTCATGAGGGGCTGCTTTTCCTGTTGTAGTTGGGTAGGGGATAACGACCTTTGTTTCGCCCTCTTTTTCTAAAATCAAATAACCCTTTAAGTTAGGAAATTCAGTAAGCAGTTGCTGTTTAGAAATCGCATAACCTTTAAATTCTCGAGACAGAGCGCGTTGCTCTCCATCGATTTCTTTGATATCGAATTGCATTCCAAGACGGGGAAATTCAATCGAAGATATTTTTTTTGTATTAACATTTTCGAAGAGAATGCTCCATTCAGGATCTTCTACCTCATGGATCACCGCAGCCAACTTGGAGTTTGGCTTGACCATTGTTGCGGCTTCTGATGTTTTTCCCCCTTTTGAATCGAGTCTGAATAGTGTTTTATCGGAAATAGCATAATAGGCGATCCCCGTTTCCTTTTCCGCTAATAAAATTGATTGGGGGGCTTTGTCATCTTCTGCAGCAAACCAAACGAGAGAGTTTCCCTTGATTATCTGAGGAAGGTCTAGTACGTGATCAATAAGTTGATGCCATCTATCTTCAAATTTCGCTTGAATGACAAGGTTTCCATCTTCAGAGGTGAACAGTCGATGTTCTCTCTCTTGTGGGCCGACTGTTGTAAACAGATCGACTTTCTTCCCTTCTACTGTAGCTTCATGAGCTGAAAAGAAATATTTGTGGCGATTGCCAAAAGCAGAGATAAATAGAGACGCTTGTTGTAAGTTTTTAGGGAGGGGTACCAAGCTTCCATTATTGATTTTTAAGGTTCCTGAAAGCAGGTTAACTTGGATATTTCCATCCGCGCTCATAAAAAC